>OMUX01000205.1 GCA_900314345.1 uncultured Erysipelotrichaceae bacterium
CAGATTCCAGCAGTCCCGTTTATGGTACTCCGTTCACCATTTCGCATACATGGCCAATATCAAAAGCGCGGCACTGAAGGCTGCCTTCCCGCATACCATACCTGTTATGACCGGGTATCTCTTTCTGGGAATGACCTATGGCATCCTGATGAGCACATCGGGATTCTCCTTTGTCTATCCCATGATTACCAGTCTTCTCATCTATACCGGTTCCATGGAGTTTCTGATGGTGAGCATCCTGGCTTCCTCCTTCAATCCGGCTTCCGCCTTTGCCACAGCCATTATGGTCGGGGCAAGGCATATCTTCTACGGCATCTCCATGCTGGAAAAGTACCGGGATACGGGAAAAAAGAAGTTCTATCTGATCTATACGACCAGTGATGAAACATTTGCCGTCAACTATTCAGCAGAGATCCCTGCAGGCATCGACAAGGGCTGGTTCTATTTCTGGGTGTCATTCCTGGATCAGATGTACTGGTTTGCCGGCGCCACCATCGGCGGTATTCTTGGCGGACTGATCACCTTCAATACCAAGGGACTGGATTTTGTCATGACCGCCATGTTCATCGTCATTCTCATGGACCAATGGTGCAGGGACGGCACAGCCCTGAATACAGTCTTCAGGGATCACGTCAGTGAGCTCATCGGCATCCTTGGGTCCATCCTGTGTCTTGTGCTGTTCGGGCCGGACCGGTTTATCATCCCGACGATGATCGTGATTCTTTGTGCCCTTGCCTTCATGAAACGGAGGAAAATGAAATGACACTGACACAGCAGATCATAACGATTGCCGTTGTTGTTGCGGCAACAGTCTTCACCCGTTTCATCCCCTATATTGCATTTCCGGAAGGAAAGAGGATTCCCGACTTCGTGCACTACCTTGGAAAGTACCTGGCACCTGCAGTCTTCGGCATGCTGGTGGTGTACTGCTTCAAGAATGTTTCCTTTACATCAGGCAGCCATGGCATCCCGGAGCTGCTTGCCGGGGCTGCGGTAGTGATCCTGTATCTCTGGAAGCGGAACATGATCCTGCCGATAGCCGGAGGCACAATCCTGTACATGATCCTTGTGCAGACAGTTTTCCGTTAATGTATTGTTTCATTGGCATCAGGCACTTCTGTCAGATGCCTTTTTCTTTCCCGCGGGATTCAGAACACACACATCTGAAATTTCATGAAATTCCTCGCAGAAAAAGCGGGGGATTTGTCTTCTTTCAGGCAATAAGTATGTCAGAAAGAGGAAAATGGAATGAACAAGAACACAGAAAGACCAGATATTCAGAACAGAGACGTCTTTGCACAGGTCTTCCACAAGCTGGAATTTGCCAGAGAACTGATTGAAGCATTCACGGGAAACAAGCTGGTGGATCCGGAGGTCCTGGAAACAGAAGAAACCGGTTATGAGACTCTGGAAAACCCGGATGCCTTCGATGTCTATGTCAGGGACGGAAACGATCTCTATGGCGTAAGGATGCAGTCAGAACTCTGCGATACGGTGATTCTGAAGGTGAAGGATGACATTGACATGCTGTATGAAGCCGGACCATCAGAGTGCGGCGGAGAGGCATGGGCAATCTACTTCTGCACGGAAGATCCGTTCGGACATGGCGATGTGATCTACAATCTCACCCCCGGCATACCAGATGGAAATGATGTCGTTTTCAATGAACATGAACACATCAAGGTTGTCAATCTTGCAAGTACGAAGATCTGAAAGGATGGAAAACATGAAAACAGACAGAACGAATCCGTTCGTGCAGCACAGGGAAAAGTTCGCAGAGGTTCTCCGACATCAGGATCTCGTAGGACCTTTCATCGAGGAAGTCAGCCGCAGCACTCTCAGAAATCCGCGGATTCTGAACGCAGAGGAAACGGGCTATGCATTTACAAGAGAACACCCGGATGCCTTTGATGCCTATGCCAGGGACGGGAAGATCCTTTACTGTCTTAAGCTTCAGGTCGATCATTTTGAGGACCTTGCACGGAAAGCAGAGGAGACAGCGGCAGCGCTTTATGCCGAAAAGAAAGATGAATACATCTGCACGATCTACCTGTGCATGGAAGAACCCGCTGATGCGGCTGAGGCGGAATGCATTGCGGCGGGGCAGGATGACTTGTACAAGGCACATACCAAAGTGATTTTCTTTGTCCTGGAGAAACCCTGGAGTTGATCCCTGAGAATGGCTGGTTCTGAACAGGAATCAGCTTTTTCCTTTGACTTTGTGTGTATCATAGGACAAAGGAGATTTCAGCATATGGACTTCAGGGCATACTGGAATGCACACCAGGAGGAATTCCGTGATCTGATCCGGATTCCTTCCGTCTTTGATGAAACAAGCGTCTGTGAAGAAACACCGTATGGAACGCAGGTGGATAATGCACTGCAGTTCATGAAGCAGAAGTGTGAACAGGCAGGGTTTGATACAAAGGTCTGGAACCATGATGTGCTGACTGCCTCCATCGGCACAGGAACAAGGATTGACATCGTATCGCATCTTGATGTCGTGCCGCCGGGAAGCGGATGGCATACGGATCCCTTTGATCCGCAGATCAGGGACGGGTGGATTTACGGCCGTGGAAGCCAGGATATGAAGAGCGGTGCCTGGCTGGTCTTCCTTGCCTTGTGCATCCTGCAGGAAGAAGGTATTCCGCTTCACCATGAATACCGTCTTGTCTACGGCAGCGATGAAGAACGCACCATGGAACCGATGCGGGAATATGTCAGGGATGCCGGTTATCCAGAGTTCTCCTTTACACCGGATGGCTGCTTCCCGCTGGTGATCGGGGAAAAGGGTGCCTTGACATGGCATGTGGAAATGAAAGCTCACCCGGGAAATATTCTTGATCTGAAAGGCGGCAGCCAGGAGAATGTGATCCCCGAGGATGCGGAATGCCTGGTAAAAGGTACGGATGAAGAAACAGTCCGGAACTATATGCATGAACACGGCATGAACGGAACCGCAGTCATGGAAGGCAGTGCCGTGCACATTCGTGTGAAGGGGAAGAGCGGACATGCCTCTGATCCGGATGCCGGGCATAATGCCATCATTGACCTGCTTGCCATCCTGAAGGATGTGCTGAAAAACGAGGATGCAGGAAAGCTGTTTGATGCATTCCATGATCCCTATGGCTATGGCATGCATATGGACTGTGAGAAGAAACCGCTGGGAAAGCTGACCATCAATCTTGGAACTCTGGAGCTAAGGGATGGAAAATGGATCATGGAGTGTGATTGCCGGTATCCCGACTGCATCGATGCGGAAACACTGACAGACCGGCTTCAGGCTGTCTTTCCCGCTGCAGACATCACGCTTCCCTTCTGCACGGAACCTACATTGATTGAAGAGGATGATCCATGGCTGAAGCCGTTTGAAGAAGCATATGAGGAATGTGTGCACAAGCCATGCCGGCACCTTGTCTCCGGCGGCGTGAGCTATACGAAGATCATGAAGCGCTGTGTGAATTTCGGCGCCATGCCTGAAGCATGCGAAAGCCTGGCACACCAGGCAGACGAGAAGGTCTGCATCGACTGGTGCATCCAGGCTCTGGAAATCTATGTGAAGCTTCTTGGAAAAATGAATCAGATGAGCTGCTGATCGTTGATGATCAGATGGAAGTGCAGCTTCAGGAACTCCGCTGCCCGCTTGCACAAAAGCATCCGGTTCATGAAGATCTCGAAGTATTCGCCGATCTCTGCATAGTGGGTATCCAGCATGAGGTTCAGGCTGACTTCCGTGTGTTCTTCATTGATGACAAGCGAGGAATCCGTGACAGACCAGTTGACTCTGTCATGGATGTCGAACTTTGCCTTGTCCGGTTCCTGAACCCTGCTTCTTCTGACATCGGACTTGTCCGCAAGGATCAAAGCGGCGCTGATTGTGCTCACCGGAACCCCGGTTCCTTCATCATGGTTGCCGATGGCACAGATGATCGGCGCAATGTCCTTTGCGGGCACCTGCATGCGGTTGAGGATCTGGAAGGCCATCATGGCCCCGGTCAGGGAATGATCCGTGCGGTTGACGATATTGCCGATATCATGCAGGATGGCGGCAGTCAGTGCCAGATCCACGGTATGATCATCCACCCCGAGGGTTGTGAGAATCTGCCAGGTTCTTTCACTGACAACACCGACATGGGCAAAGCTGTGCTCTGTGTAATGCAGGGCCTTCATGGAATTGTTCTGTTCGTTGATATATGCAGCGACATCCGGATCATGCTTCACCATGGCATACAGGGGATAGCGCTGCAGTTCGTTTGCATTCATTCTTCTGCCTCCATGGCTATTCTAATGGAAAGAAAAAGGAATGAGTGGGCGAGAAGAAAACTTTACATACATTTTAGACAACGGTGCAGGTACACTGAATACAAAGGGGTGAGGGGACATGGCATATTCCGGAAGGTTCTACCTGGACAAGGAGAAGGATATCATCGTTGATCTGTACATGGACAAGGAAGGACAGCTTTCCTATGTTCTCAGGACGCCGAACCATCAGACAGGAAACCTGATCACGAACCTTGCACACATCTGTGATCTCCCGCTTTCCTATGACCATGACGGGATGAAGATCATCCAGGGTGTGGTTCCCTGCTATATTGACGGCGACAACCGCGAAGTCTATATCTTCCGTCTCAGGGATACCAAGGTGGCAAACATCTTTCCCGATGGAAGGGTGGAACGCAAGGCAAGCATTCCGGCCATTGCCAAGACCCTGATGAGCCAGACCAAGGACTACCACCTCGATTTTGCCAAGACCGTGGTCAAGACGTATGTCCTGCGCTCCTGCAAGTTCAGAACGGACCTGCACACCCACATGAATGCAAACCTTGCACCGGATGTGCTGATTGCCCTGGGCATTGCCCATCAGATCCGCTATCCCCTGTACTACATCAAGAAGCTGGAGCTGCGCCTGAACAGCTTCCAGGTGGAAATGCTCAGAAACCAGAGAAGGCAGGCGGAAGCACAGTTCAGGGACTGCGGACTGCAAGGCAAGTATCTTGACCGCAGGATCGATGACAACACATTCATCAACTTTGCCGATCTGATTCTCAACAACCTGGACAACGCGGCATGGAACATCCCGAGGATCCGGGCAAGCCTTGCCGTGATGAAGGACGGGCAGGCCGTGTTCACGGATCTTGAGAAGGTATATCTTTACCGCTATGTCTTCACCAAAGCACTTCCTGCGTCCTACCGGGTCAGTCTGCGGCACTGTGATGCTGTTCCGGATGAGGATATCGTTCGTTATCTTTCACAGATGCAGGAAGACCGCAGGAATCCGGATTATCACAACAACACGCTGTTCCAGGATCTGCTGCTCTGGACAGCCCGTACCTATCAGTCCCATGGCATTGACTATGTGGAGATTTCCGATACCACGCTGGTCAAGAAGAACGGGGCTGCATCCATGCTGCAGCAGGTGCATGATGTCATGCCTGCCGTCACAAGGGAAACCGGTGTGACGATCCGCTTCCTTGCAGCACTCAGAAGAATTGCCCTGACCATCGTCAAGGACCAGGTATCCCCGGCCGACTACCTGAAGGAAAACCTGGAAGTGCTGCGTGCTGTTTCCGTGGATCCCTATGTTGCAGGTTCGGATATTGTGGGCGAAGAGATCAATGACATTCTCGATCTGCGGCCTTTGATCCATGAGATCGTCAGGGCTGCGGCTATGGATCCGGATTTTACTGTACGCATCCATGCCGGTGAGAATGATTCCCTGCCGGACAATGTTGCCAATTCCATCCGCTGTGTCAGGGAAGCTCTGGCGCCTGGCCAGAAAATGCCGCATGTACGGCTTGGACACGGACTGTATACGGCCAATCTTTCCTCTGCCAAGGGAAAGCAGCTCCTGCAGGATCTGAAGGATACAAATACGGTGCTTGAATTCCAGATCACCTCCAATGTCCGGCTGAACAACCTTTCTGACCTTTCCAGGCATCCGCTGCGGCAGTATCTGAAAAACGGCATCCTGTGTGTGCAGGGAACTGACGGCGGTGCATTGTACGGAACGGATTCCGTGGATGAAGAGCTGTGCCTGGAAAAGATGCTGGATCTTTCACAGAAAGAGCTGGAAGCCATGTGTCATGCCGAAGCAACGGTCCGCCAAAACGGCCTTGCGGCTTTTGCACGCAAGCAGAAACAGGAACAGGCTATGATCGGAACAGCCTCTGTACAGGATTTCATCCAGGAGAGGATCGAGGCATCCAGAGGCTGCACACAGGATCTGATCCTGGATGAAGGCAGGAAATCCAGTGCGGACTGCCTGCAGGATCTGGTGAAGCTTCTTCCCGAAGGCAAGGTTCCGGTGGTTATTGCCGGCGGCAGCTTCAACAACGACCGCCATCAGACCCGCATGATTCCGGAAATCTGCGGCCTGCTGGATGAAATGCTGCAGAAGGGTGATCCGGAAAGGATGTACTTCATCATCGGTTCCCGTTTTGCGGGATATGAACGATATCTGCTGGAACACAATCATGAAAGGTTCGAGATCTACAGCTATGTGCCTGCCATGGTTTCAGACAAGGATGAAAAGGAAATCCGGAAAGCGGGCGTGCATGTGCGCGTTGCCATAGAGCCAAGCTCCATGGGCCTCTACAAATCCATCACCCATGAAGTTTTCAAGCGTGTCCGTTCTGTTTTCCTGGCACTGGATGGAAACAGTGCGGCAGCCAACATGATCCAGGAAGCCAAGAACTACAGGCACAAGAGCACGATCTTCGTCAACGGAAGCTCACGCATCCTGAAGGCCAAGGCACAGTCGCTCAAGGGCTATGCCGTGCTTCTGGAGGATCTTGAGGATCCTGCGGAAAGCATCCTTGCAGCAGCGGACAAGGCACATATTCTGGACTGTCAGTGAACGGGTGAGAGAATATTCCACCCGTTTTCCTTTCTTCGTGCTACTATATCTGAGCTATACATGACTAACTTTGTTAGAAGCGGAGAAGGGACAGTATGGAAGCGATCCTGAAGGAACTGAAACCGGGAGAGGCCGGTGTCATAGAAACGGTCGGAGGGGCTGGTGCCCTGCGCCAGCATTTCCTGGACATGGGCATTATTCCGGGTGCGGAAGTGCAGGTGGTCAAGCTTGCACCGATGGGTGATCCGATGGAACTCATGGTACAGGGGTATGAACTGACCATGCGCATGGACGATGCTGCAAAGATCGGCATCCGCCGCATTGCACATCTGAGTGCCTCAGCAGCACCTTCCAATGATGTGAAGAAGGAAGAGCATCCTGGTCTTGGTGAGGGCGGCAGGTTCCACAATGCAAAGGATGAACATCCTCTGCCGTATGACACAAAGCTGACATTTGCCCTGGCCGGCAACCAGAACTGCGGAAAGACAACTTTGTTCAACTGCCTGACGGGATCCAGCCAGCATGTCGGAAACTTCCCGGGTGTGACCGTGGACCGCAAGAGCGGCTCCATCCTTGGCCATCCGGATACCGAGATCACTGATCTGCCGGGCATCTATTCCCTTTCTCCATATACAGATGAAGAGATCGTCAGCCGTCAGTTCATCATCGGTGAAAATCCTTCCGGCATCATCAACATCGTTGATGCGACCAATATTGAACGGAACCTGTATCTGACCCTGCAGCTTATGGAACTGCAGCGGCCGATGGTACTGGCCCTCAACATGATGGACGAGATGCGCGGAAACGGCGGTTCCATTGATATCAATGCCATGGAGCAGATGCTGCAGATCCCGGTGGTGCCGATCTCTGCGGTAAAGAATGAAGGAACACAGGAGCTTGTCCATCATGCCCTGCATGTGGCTAAGTACCAGGAAGTCACGGCGGTAGATGACTTCTGCAGCGAGGATGAAAGGGGTGGTGCAGTACACCGTGCCCTGCATGGCATCATGTATCTGATCTCCGACCATGCCAAGGCGGCCGGCATTCCGGTCCGCTTTGCGGCAACCAAGGCTGTGGAGGGTGATGAAAGAATCATCGCTGCCCTGAACCTGGAACAGAATGAAAAGGAAATGCTGGAACATATCATCCAGCAGATGGAAGAGGAAAGCGGTCTGGACCGGGCGGCTGCCATTGCGGACATGCGCTATGCCTTCATCAAGAAGGTCGTATCTTCATGTGTCACAAAGCCGAAGGCAAGCAAGGAAAGGGAACGCTCCGAGCGCATTGACCGCATTCTGACAGGAAAATATACCGCCATTCCCATGTTCATCCTGATCATGGGCACGGTGTTCTGGCTGACATTCAATGTCATCGGTGCCTTCCTGCAGGATGCCATGGCTGCCGGCATTGACAGACTTACAGTCATTACTGATGCGGCAATGACCAGCGCCAATGTGAATCCTGCGATCCATTCCCTTGTCATTGACGGCATTTTCTCCGGTGTGGGAACGGTGCTGAGCTTCCTGCCGATCATTGTCGTCCTGTTCTTCTTCCTGTCTTTGCTGGAGGATACCGGATACATGGCCAGAATCGCCTTTGTCATGGACAAGCCATTAAGAAAGATCGGTTTGTCAGGACGCTCCATCGTGCCGATGCTGATCGGATTCGGCTGCTCTGTGCCGGGTGTCATGGCCAGCAGGACGCTGCCTTCCGAACGTGACCGCAAGATGACCATCATGATGATCCCGTACATGAGCTGTACGGCCAAGCTGCCGATCTACGGCTTCTTCGCAACGGCATTCTTTCCTGCACATGCCGGGCTTGTCACACTGATCCTGTATGTCATCGGCATTTTCGTTGGGATTCTGACTGCAGTCATTCTCAAGCAGACCGCATTCAAGGGCGAGGCAGTGCCGTTTGTCATGGAGCTGCCGAACTACCGCATGCCGGCTGCCAAGAATGTGCTGCAGCTTCTCTGGGAAAAGGCCAAGGACTTTCTGACAAGAGCCTTCACGGTCATCTTCATGGCTTCCATCATCATCTGGTTCCTGCAGACATTCAATACAAGACTGAGCATGGTTGATGATGCAAGCCAGTCCATGCTGGCATTGATTGCAGGAGTGATCGCACCCATCTTCAGACCGGCGGGGTTCGGCGACTGGCGCATCACAACAGCACTCATCTCCGGCTTCCTGGCCAAGGAATCCGTTGTGGCAACCTTGTCCGTGCTTGTCGGTGCCGGTAATGCCGTCACCACGATCATCACGCCATTGGCAGCCGCCAGCCTGCTGGTGTTCTGTCTGCTGTATACACCGTGTGTTGCGGCCATCTCTGCCATCCGCAGGGAACTTGGCGGAAAGTGGGCGGCAGGTATTGTTGTTTTACAGTGCGTCACGGCATGGCTGTGGGCTTTTGCGGTCTATGTGCTGGGTGGACTGCCTGGATTCGGAATCTGACTTATGTGCCGGTGCACTGCCGGCTTTATTCTGTTATTAAGACAGAGAATAAGCAGACCGGAACCATATGAGAACCATTCATGAACAAAGGCTGAATCTCAAATATGGCTTCTGTATACTATATGTACACACGATATGTACACACAGGAGGACTGGCATATGATACTTA
>OMUX01000265.1 GCA_900314345.1 uncultured Erysipelotrichaceae bacterium
CTTCAAAGTTTATTCCGGACTACAGTGCAGAAGACAAGGCAATTGTATACGGGCTTACCAATGGTGTCGCAAAATATCTGGAACAGTTTGATCCGGCAAAGACACTGGATGAAAATATCGTCGAGCAGTTCTTTTCCAGTACCGGATATTTCTCAGAAGAACAGGTCAAGGCAATCATCACGAATGACCGTTCAAATCCTGGCATCTACAATTCCATTATTTCTGCGATTGCGAACGGTAAGACCAGATTCAATGACATCAAAGCGGCGGTAAAGGAGGAACAGATCGCCTATTACATGAACATCCTGGTGAAATCAGATGTCATCAAAAAAAGGGAATCCGGAAACAAGCCATACTACGCCATCATTGACGGCATGCTCAACTTCTGGTTCGGCTATGTTTCCAAGGGTTCTTCATTGATTAATGCAGGCAGAGGAAAATTCTATTATGAGCAGTATGTCAGGCCGAAACTGCATGCGTTCATGGGTCCTGTCTTTGAAGAGATGGCAAAGCAGTATGTCTGCCTTTACAGCGGAACGCCTCGTGTCCCTGCATTTGTCATGGATGTCAGGGAATACCAGACCAGCTTCATGGGAAAAGACAAGAAGGTGCATAACATTGAAATCGATCTTCTTGGAACCTCTGATCAGAACATCGTTCTGGTCGGTGAATGCAAGTTCAAGAATGAAGCATTCGATATGGCTGAACTGAGAAAATTCCTGGATAAGGTTCAGTATCTTAAGACCGTAAATCCTCTTCTCATGCTGTTTTCTCTGAGCGGTTTTAAAGAAGATGTGAAAAAGAACTGCGAGAATGCAGTTCTTGTGAATATTGAGGATATGTACGAAATTCCGGAACAATAGACAAGGCCTTCCTTTGACAGAAGACCTTGTCTATCACTGATTGTTGCCTTCCAGCATGCCGAGTGCTTCCAGGATCCGGTTGAGATCCTCGGTGTTGCTGTAGGAGATGGAAATCTTTCGGGGAGAGAGAATGACCTGGGTGTTGAGTCTTTCGCTCATGCGGTGCTCAATATCCTCAATGAGGGGATCCTTGGGTTTTTCCTCTCTTTTCTTTTTCTGCGGCTGTTCCTGCTGGAGTTCCTTGACGTACTTCTCAACTTCACGGACGCTCATCTTGTGGGCAAGCACATAGTCCGCTGCCTCTTCAATGGCATCCTCATCCTTCAGGGAAAGCAATGCACGTACATGTCCCATGGAGAGCTTCTTCTCCGTGACCATTTCCTGTACCGGTGAGGGAAGCTTCAGAAGCCTGAGCATGTTTGCACAGTACTCACGGCTCTTGCCGACACGTTCAGCGAGTTTTTCCTGGGTATAGCCTAACCGCTTGATCAGGCTGTCATAGGCTGCTGCTTCTTCAATCGGGTTGAGATCCTCACGCTGAACATTTTCAAGGATGGAGATTTCCATCATCTGTTCATCTGTGAACTCAACGGAGATCGCAGGCACACTCTTGAGTCCGGCAAGCTTTGCGGCACGCAGTCTTCTCTCACCGGCAATCAGCTCATAGCCCTGTACGCTCTTTCTCACAAGCAATGGTGTGAAGATGCCATGGAGCTTGATACTGTCAGCCAGCTCATTCAATGACTTGGGATCAAACTCCTTGCGGGGCTGGTACGGGTTGGCTCTGATCTCATCCACGGGAATATCCAGTTCTCTTCTGCCTGGTACTTCCTGGGCATTGTTCTGGATATCGTCGAGGAACTTCTCCACATCAGAACCGAAGATGCTGTCAAGGCCTCTTCCAAGGGCAGACTGTTTTTCCTTCTTTGCCATCAGTGTGCTCCCTTCTCATTGGCTGCCATGACTTCCTTGCAGAGACCTGCATAAGCCTTGGCGCCTTCTGAACGGGTATCGTATTCAAAGATGCTCATGCCGCGGGAAGGTGCTTCGGAAAGACGCACATTTCTTGGAATGTAGGTTCTGTATACCTTCTCCTTGAAATACTTGCGTACTTCCTGCTGTACTTCCACGGAAAGCTTTGTACGGACATCAAACATCGTGAGCAGTACGCCTTCAATGCTCAGGTGCGGATTCCAGAGCTTCTGTACCAGACGGATCGTGGAGAGCAGCTGAGTCAGTCCTTCCAGGGCAAAGTATTCACACTGCACCGGAATCATGACGGAGTCCGCTGCCGTCAGTGCATTGGTATTGAGCAGACCAAGGGACGGCGGGCAGTCGATGATGATGTAGTGATACTGGTCCTTCACTTCATCCAGCTTGTTCTTCAGAAGATGTTCACGGCCCACGGTATAGTCCGTGCTTGCCATCTCAACATCAGCACCGGAGAGGTCAATGGTTGCCGGGATGATATCAATCGGCGGCATATGCAGATGCACGACATCATCCTTGATGCGGTCCTCTCCCATCAGCAGGTTGTATGTCGTATGCTTGGGGTCGAACCCGGCCTTGTTTGTGCCGCATCCATTGGTCGCATTGCCCTGCGGGTCAAAGTCCACCAGAAGAACCTTCCTTCCGGCATAGCCAAGTCCGGCTGCCAGGTTGATGGATGTTGTGGTCTTTCCTACGCCGCCCTTCTGGTTGGCGACTGCAATAATCTTTCCCATACGTTTCTCTTCCCCTTGCATCATTTCGGGAAACGGACAATGATCCGTACATCCGTCAGCGTTTCCTCTGTTTCGGTCACGACATCAATTCCCATCTTCCTGATCATATCCACACACTTGTTCACGGAGTTGATTCCGATCTGTGTGTTTCTTGTGAATCCTTTTGTCTTCTGTCTCTTATGTACCTTCTGTGGTCCGCACAGGCTTTCCACATAGGCTTCCGTCTGGCGTACATTCAGACCACGGTCGGCAATGTAGTGATACGCACTGACCTGCTTCTCCACCGGCAATGAAAGCAGCGCCCTTGCATGCCGTTCACTGCTCTTCTTGTCCAGCACTCCCTGCTGGATTTCCTGCGCCACGTTCCGCAGACGGATCTTGTTTGCCACAGCAGACTGGGACTTGCCCACGCTTGCGGCAACC
>OMUX01000314.1 GCA_900314345.1 uncultured Erysipelotrichaceae bacterium
AGATTGATAAGCATCCTTCCTTTGAGTAGCTAGAATTTATACCCGGGAATTTAAGATAACTACAACACCTACGTGGAAAACGGATATGACGAAGAATACTTCAAGGATCCTGAGGATCTTGTCTACGCCGTCAAGGAAGGCCCGTACTATGTGACAAAGGGACACAGCGGTGTACTTGGTGCACTGGGCGGTGTCAATACGAATGAGAAGCTGCAGGTCCTCGATGAACAGCACGAAGTCATCAAGAACCTGTACGCATCCGGAAACAACGTTTCAGGCATCTCCTACGGTACCTACCAGGATGTAGAAGGCGTAGGCCTTGGCTTCTCACTGACATCCGGAAGACTTGCCGGTGCCGCAGCTGCAGAGAATGCCGGCTATACTCCGGAAAAGGATACCACCGAGCTTACAGAGACCGGTGAGGAAACCATGAAAGCCGCAGCAGAACGCGGCATGAACGGCAACCTCGAAAGCCATTGATTCATCTGCTCCAGTCAGGGAGCCCTGCTTGTCAGGGCTCTCTTTTTGCACTTATGAAGAAGAACAGCTATCTTAATGGCATATGATACTGCGCAGACATACACAGGCTGATATCAAGAATATCCGCAGGCTCTATGATCTTTCGTTTCCCGAACGGGAACGGATTGCCCTGCATCATCTTCTGCATGCACCTTCAGAGACGTTTGTCATTGAAGATGATGATCAGTTTCTTGGCTTTGTGTCCATGCTCAGTGTGAATGACCTGTGCCATATCACATACTTTGCCATTGTTCCGGAACAAAGGGGCAGGGGATATGGCTCAAAGGTACTGAAGCTTCTGGAAGAGAAGAAGAAAGGATCCCGCATCATCGTGGATGTGGAGATGCCGGATCCTTCTCTCATGGACAATGCACAGCGCAGAAGACGTATTGCCTTCTATGAAGCTGCAGGCTATGTGCCATGTGATATTCATTATCTCTGGTCCAATGAGGAATATACGATCCTTTCCTGGCCTGACTCATTGTCAAAGGAAGACTTCATTGCCTTCTGGAAACAGATCGATCCATACCGTGAAATCCATTATCATGACTGAATATGAAAACCGCTGCTTCCTCAGGAAACAGCGGGCTTCTGCAGCTGCGGTATGGTACTGGTTTCCACCCTTGCGCTTTGCCTCATACAGGGCATCATCCGCTGCCTTGAAGAGGCCGTCATAGGATACACGGTCCCATGTCTCGGCAATGCCGGCTGAGAATGTTCCTTCCAGGGGAATGGAGAGATGTGAAGCATGTTCTTCAAAGGCTTTCTGCAGGCGCTTGACCACATAGACAGCTTCTCCGGCATTGAGCCCCGGCAGGAAGAGGAAGAACTCATCTCCGCCGAACCTTCCGCAGACATCCGTCTTTCTTGTCTGTTCCCGGATGACATCACCCATGCACTGGATGACCTCATCCCCGAAGAGATGTCCGTAGGTATCATTGATGGACTTGAACTTGTCCAGATCAATCATTACACAGGTTCCGCTTTTTCCGCTTACCAGAAGATTCTGTACCAGAGCCTTGGAGGCATCCTTGGTCAGAAGGGAAGTCATCGGGTCTACGTCCGCCGCTTTCTCCAGCACAGAATCCTGGACATATTCCCTGAATCTGCGCGGGGCAGCCATCCAGTTGACTGCCATGCTCAATGCACCATAGGTAACGGCATTCATGATATCGGAATTCCTTGTCTCGCCAGGATCCTTGGCTTCCATGACTAAGATGCTGAACAGGATGATCGAGACAAGGATCATGGAATCAAACCGCACCGGAATATCAATGTAGAAGAAACCCAGGGATACCATCAGCACCATGAATGTCACGGCACTTGTTGTATTGCCCGAGGCAAATGTTCCAAGGATTGCCGCAAAGACAATCGATGACATGACAGTGGCATACAGGTATACAAGCTCTTTCGATGGTCCCCGGAAGGAAGATCTTCTGCCGATCAGGAGAAGCACTGCACTGACGACAAGCAGGAAGCTGTATGGAAACAGAAGACGCTGTTCCTGCATGATGCCTGTCAGGATCGCAAGGACATAGACTGCACTCAGCAGAAAGGCAAAACGCATGCCTGTGCGCAGCTTGGAAAGGTTGTCCTTCCGGTACCGCCAGGCAACCTCCTGATAGGTTTTCCCGCTGAGACCTGCATACAGGAATCCCTGCAGGAAGCGCTCATGCCATGTTTTCTTCTTCACTTCTGTCATAGTCTCTTGTGTAATGATATACCCTTGCCATGGGCATGTGCGGAAGGAATTTTCATGTGTTCTGCAAAGATTTTTTTTCACTTTTTTTGTTTTTCAGCGGGGGATCTGTGTTTCAACAGGCAATAAGTATGGCATGAAGGAGAAAACAAAATGAACAAAAACCACTACAGATTCTTATTCCAGGAGGAATCCGCCGACATCGGGAAACAGCACAAGACCGTTTCACTGATCAACAGCCTGGCCAATGAAAGGGCATGGATGGCGATTGCCTGTACCTTGTGGTATGCAGCAGGTTTTACGGAGATCAGTCTTCCGGAGAACATGACCTGGGTGTACGCTGCCATTGGCGTCCTGTTTGTCTTCATCGGCTTTCCCGTCAGCACCGCATGTGCCGCATGGTATCTGCACAAGGATATACCCTTGAAACAGCACCTGAAGAATGCCTTTTGTGCAAAGCAGTATGCAAGGATCATCACGGCATTTACGCTTCGGACATCCCTGATCACCATCGGATATGTGCTGCTCTTCATTCCCGGCATGATTTTCTCGACGATGTACCGCCATGTACCATACCTGCTGGCTGAATACCCGGACAAGAACCCTTTGGAGATCCTTGCCATGTCCAGGAAGATGTCCAAAGGAGGAAGATTCTTCACATTCGTCCTGGATTTCATCATCGGTCTTGGAAACGGAGCTTCAGCAGCTTTGTTCGGCATTCCCGGCTATCTGTCCGTCTGGCCGACCATTGACTGTGCCGGACTTGCCCTGTATCAGCAGCTGAAGCTGGAATACGACAACAGACAGGATCCTGCCCTGGAACCGGTTCTGGAATAAGAGAGAATTTCATTCCGCATGCCCTGTGAAATCCAGTACAATAGGGCATGCAATGTCACTGACACTTCAGAAGATTCAGAAGGCTTTTGCAAGCCTCGGCCATACACTCAAAGACCTCATCAGCGGAAAGAAGCATCTCAGGATGCGCATCCTTCTCTGTCTGATGCTGGTTTTTGCGTTGATGGAAGGCTGCATTGCATACCTTGCAAGACCAGGCAAGAAGCTGGATGAGGAAGTGCTTGCCTACAAGGATACGATCCAGAAGTATGCAGGGGAATACGGCATCCTGCATGACACGGACTTACTGCTGGCAATCCTGCAGGTGGAATCGGCAGGGGGAACCAATGATGTCATGCAGTCCAGTGAATCCCTGGGACTGGATCCGGGAACCCTGGAAGCAGAGGAATCCATTGAACAGGCATGCCGTTACTTTTCCATCCTGGAAAGCCAGGGCAATGACCTGCATGTGGATGAGGATACCATCATCCAGGCGTACAACTACGGTCCTGGCTTCATCACCTGGATTGCTGACAACGGAGGTTCCTATTCCCCGGAGCTTTCCAAAGAGTATGCAAAGGAAAAAAGCGGCGGAAAGACCGTCGCCTATGTCAATCCCATCTCGATCCAGCAGAACGGAGGATGGATCTACAGCTACGGAAACATGTTCTATGTCCAGCTGATCCATCAGTACTACTGAAGAGACAAAGCAAGGCGCCCGCCGGCGCCTTTGCTGTATCTAGATTGTCAGACATCCTTGTGATGTATTTTGCGGCAGATGTTCCGGTGCCCGCAGACTCTGCAATGACTCTTTCCTGGCACAGGACGGTACCTGCAGTACAGAATATGGTGGATGACA
>OMUX01000284.1 GCA_900314345.1 uncultured Erysipelotrichaceae bacterium
TGGCGAGGAGGTTTCCCGGGATAAGACAGTGGCCTATGAACACATTACTTCAGAGGTACTTGCCTATGTACAGGGCATCGCAGAGGTCAGGAATTACAATCTGGCAGGCTCTTCCATAAAACAGCTCGATCAGGCCATCCGGGAGAAAGAGGCGGCAGATTTCTCCGAGAAGCGGATCATCCCGACCCTCTGCCTGCAGAAGATCATTGTGAAGCTGACCGGTGTTGCTGTCTGCGCGCTCTCTGTCGCCCGTTATCTGCAGGGCAATATGAGCGAAGTCAACGCCATCGTCTTCATGGCAGCATCCTTCCTGATCTATGAATCTCTGGACACCGTCAGCTCTTATTCCTCCCTGCTCCGAAGTGTGGACCGGGCCGTAAATCAGGCCAATGAGATATTGGAAACCAAGGGGATGGAGATTGATGGAGAGGATGTCAGTCCGACTCATCACGATATTCATCTGGATCACGTCACCTTCGCCTATGAGGACAAACCGATTATCAAGGATCTCAGCCTGACTATCCCCGAGCATCAGATGACCGCGATTGTCGGACCCTCCGGCGGCGGCAAGACGACGTTAGCGAAGCTCATGGCCAGGTTCTGGGACGTAGATTCCGGCAGAATCCTGCTTGGCGGCAGGGATCTCACAGAGATGAGCTACGACAGCATGATCCGCAACTTCAGCTTCGTATTCCAGAATGTCTATCTCTTCGAGGATACCATCGCCAACAATATCCGTTTCGGTGTTCCTGACGCTCCCATGGAGGATGTGATTGCAGCAGCGAAGAAAGCATGCTGTGACGAATTCATCCGGGCTCTGCCGAATGGTTACGATACCGTGATCGGGGAAGGCGGCTCCAGCCTGTCTGGCGGAGAGAAACAGAGAATCTCCATTGCCAGAGCCATGCTGAAGGACGCACCGATCATCATTCTTGATGAGGCAACTGCGAATGTCGATCCGGAGAATGAGGAGGACCTCACAAAGGCAATCGAGGAACTGACAAAGGATAAAACCGTCATCATGATCGCCCACAGGCTTAAAACAGTCCGTCATGCCGATAACATCATCGTGCTCGACCATGGACAGATCGTGGAAGAAGGAACACATGAACAGCTGATGGAAAAGGATGGAATTTACCGGAAATTCGTAGAAGACAGGCAGCACACCATCGGCTGGAGAATCGCCGGAGCATGATGTGAATTTTTCAGAGACTTTGCCCGAAGGAGTGTTGCAGGAATGAATCTGATTGTATCGATGATGACATCCGGAGCGAAGAAGCAATTCAGCAGGGATGAATACAGAAAGATCCGCGCCGAAGCAGATGCGCTGTATCAAAAGCTCAGGGATGAAAACCAGGATATCCCCAAAGCGATGAAACAGCATACAGATATCAATATTTTCCCGGCAATTGCTGTGTATAAGACATTGACTGCCCATGGAATGACAAAGGAAGATGCGGTTGGCATAATCCGCCGGTACTTCTGTCAGCTCAGCAAGGTGATGTTCAGACCGGTCGCATGGTATCAGCATATTTTCGGGAACTATCACCGGTACCCTGCAGGCATGGTAAAACACTCACTGCGTGATTTCAGCCCGGCAGCGGGGTTTGAATACAGGCTGCCGGAAAAGGCTGATCCGTCTGTGGCGAGATTCGACATTGTTTCCTGTCCGTACTGTAAGATGTGCAGAAAGTATGAATGTCTGGAACTGGCCCCGGCTTTCTGTGACAGCGATGACGCAAAGTACGGAAATATGCATAAGAATCTGAAATGGGCCAGAAAGAGTACGATCGGCTATGGTGCGCCGTGCTGCGATTTCCGCATCATTGATATCAGCCGGTGCCCGGATTGCAAAGAGTAAACAGAAGATGAAAACCGTCCGGAATACTTCACAGATCCCTGCTGTCAGTCAGGACAGGATCTGCAGGGATTTTCTCAATGAGAGGAAAAGGCGTCCGGATGCCGTAAGACAGGATGGTATATGAAATTTGTCATAAGAAATGAGGAGAAGGAAAAAACAGCAGTTCTCATACCTGCCGGCGG
>OMUX01000266.1 GCA_900314345.1 uncultured Erysipelotrichaceae bacterium
ACGGTCTTGCCGTCTGTCTGGCCCTTGTACTTTGCCATCATGGTCTTCATGACAACACCCTGGCTCTTCTTCACCGGCTCCAGATTGTTTTCCTTGAGAATCTCCTCAATGGCAGCCTTGATCTCATCCTCGCTCATCTGCTTCGGCAGATAGCTTTCCAGGAAGGCAATCTTCTTCTTTGTCTCCTCAATGACATCCGTTCTGTCTGCAGGTGTTTCCTCCAGGCTTTCCTTTGTCTGCTTGATCTCACGCTGCACATAGGCAAGCTCTTCACTCTTCTCCAGTGTCTTGCCGTTTTCCTTCTCAGCCAGGGCAATGGCACTGATCACCAGGGAAAGCTCTGCCTTCTTCAGTGTGTCATGTTCCTTCATGGCTTGCATGTTGTCTTTTCTTAACTGTGTCAGTAATTCACCCATATCAATACTCCTTTCACTTCATGTGATCCTTCTGGTATTCCTTTGAAACATCCAGCATCGCCTGATACCATTTCTCAAAATAAGGCTTCAGTTCTTCATGTTCCAGACGTGCGGTGTTCTTCTCTACAATAGCCTTCTCCCGGGAAGAATCAAGAACCGGCATGTCGTTTGCGATCTTGTACTCCAGTACACCCCGCACTGCTTCAAAGCGCTCTTCAAACAGCTTTACCAGCTGTGCATCAACGGCATCAATCTTCTGCCTGCTTTCTTCCAGCTGATTCATTCTGCCACTCCCATCAGCGCAAGCATGCCATGGACTGCAGTCTTTGCGGACTGCACTGCTTCAACGACGGTCTTTGCGCCAAGGATGAAATCCCCTGCCACAAAGACATTGCCAAAGCTTGTCCTGTTCACTTCATTGGTTTCGGGGAAATGCCACTGGTTCATCTCCGGAAGATGTTCATTGAACACTGCAAGATCAATGGTCTCGGATGCCGCTACCAACAAGGTATCACACGGCACTTCATGGTCTGTTCCGTCCAGGATCTTCGTCACGGTCTTCCCGTTTTCATCCTTCACGTTCTCACAGTCACGGAACACCACGGAATGTTCCCGGACTTCCACCGGTGCCTGGAATACACGGAACTGCACACCGTCCTGCTTTGCCTCTTCTACTTCCAGAGGATTTGCCGGCATGTTCTCAAATGTCTTGCGGTAATAGATCCAGGTGTCATGTCCCCTGCGCACAGCCGTGCGGCTGGCATCCATGGCCACATTGCCACCGCCGATGACAATGACCTTGTTTCCAAGGTCAAAGGCATCCGGCTTCTTCAGATAGTCGATCGCATAGACCACCTTCGGTCTCTCTTCACCCGGAATATGCAGCTTCCTGCTCTTCTCCGCGCCAACGGCAAGCAATACTGCATCATAGTGCTCAGCAATGCTGTCAACACTGACATCAGCACCGACCTTTGTATTCCCGACAAAGTGCACGCCTGCCTCCAGCAGCATTCTTTCATACGCATCAATGTACTTCTTGTCCAGACGGAACGCAGGAATGCCGTATCTCAGCACGCCCCCGGCCTTCTCCTGGGCATCGTACAATGTGACATCCACACCCTTTCCGGCAAGCAGGAACGCAGCGCTCATGCCCGCCGGACCCGCGCCGATGATCGCTGCCGATTTCCCGATGGATTCCGTCTTCTTCATATGATGGTTCAGAAGATACGCCTCGGAAATCTCCTGTTCAATCTCATACCAGCGCACCGGTACATTCTTCGCATTCAGGACACAGTGCCCATAGCAGAACTTCTTCCAGTCGCATACCTGTGAAGTCACAGCCGTCATGGGATTGTTTCCAAACAGCATCTCACCGGCTTCTTCCAGCTGATCCTCCCGGTAAAGCTTCATGGCAGCCGGGACATTGGTATGCACAGGACATGCCTTTGAACACAGCGGCACCTTGCAGAGCAGGCACCGCATCGCCTCATTGTTCTTCATAACTGTTCCCCTTTTTCTGTTCTTAGAATAATGCAGATTTCATCATCTGTACATGCAATGACCATGCCTGAAATGCATTCCAGGATACACAAAGAAGGAGCAGTATCCCGCTCCTTCTTCGTTATCATTTCTTGTTTTCGTTCCTTCGCTCAGATCAGGAAGTACTTCACTGCAAACAGGATGGAAAGAACGATCATCAGCACGGACAGCTCCTTGCCCTTGCCGGTGAGCAGGTGCAGGACTGTATAGGAGATGATACCCCATGCAATACCATCGGAGATGGAATATGCAAAGCCCATCATGGTGATGCAGATGAAGCAAGGAACAGCAGTTGTGACGTTGGACCAGTCAATGTTGACAACCTGCTGCATCATCAGGAATCCGACAACGATCAGAGCCGGTGCTGTCGCAAAGCTCG
>OMUX01000308.1 GCA_900314345.1 uncultured Erysipelotrichaceae bacterium
CAGCACACACCAGTACTCTGACACCCGGCGGTTCTTCCTGCAGCTTTTCCTTTAATACAGCAATGCTTTCATGATCACAGAGATCCATAGGCAAAGCCACAACCTTCTGTGAGCAGAAAGACTGCAGCTCTTCCAGCCTTTCCTTCCTTCTGGCTATTACCCAGAATTCCTCGATATCCTTATCCTTTGCAAGCTGTTTTACAAACTCCCGGCCAAGACCGGAAGAAGCACCTGTCACAATTGCAATCCTTGCCATAGCCACCTCCGTAAAAGGAACGGTTTCCCGTTCCTTTATGATACTGACTTCAAAGATACTTGCAATCGGAAATCTTCCGCTTCACACCGTTGAGCACCACATAGCCCTGCTCCGGTTCATTGTGCACGATGTAGCGGCTTCCAAACTCGCTGCTTTCCGTATGATGGTGGCCATCCTTCGCAGTACAGGTCAGGTCTTCACTGAACGGAACCTTGTGTCCGTCGCTGCTGACATTCTGTTTCCTGATCTTCGCTGCAGCAGAAACAACCACAGCCACAATCATGAAGACAACGATAAGGTAGAAAACAAGAAACGAGCTCATTCCTTCACGCTTTCCTTCAGCCCCGCAAGCAGACCTGCAGCACTTTGGATGTCGCTTGGAATGATGATCTTCGTTGCCTGACCGTCCGCCGCCTTAGCCAGTGTCTCAAGGCTTCTGAGTCTGATCACTGCTTCATCTGCACCGGCTTCCTTGATCATCCGGATGCCGTCTGCCTCAGCCTGCTGAACCTGACGGATCGCCTCCGCTTTTCCTTCTGCTTCCTTGATCTCCTTTTCCTTCTGTGCTTCAGCCGCAAGGATGGTTGCCTGCTTCTCTGCTTCCGCATTCAGCACGGCGCTTTCCTTCTTGCCTTCAGCCGTCAGGATCATGGACTGCTTTTCACCTTCCGCAGTCAGAATGGCTGCACGCTTTTCACGCTCCGCCTTCATCTGCTTCTCCATCGCTTCACGGATCGCAGCCGGCGGCTGAATGTTCTTAAGTTCAACTCTTGTCACCTTGATGCCCCATGGGTCTGTGGCAAGATCAATCGTCTGCAGCATCTCGGAGTTGATGGCTTCACGGCTGGTCAGTGTCGCATCCAGCTCCATATCACCGATGATATTTCTCAATGTTGTGGCGGTCAGGTTCTCCATGGCCATGATGGGGTTCTCCACACCATAGGCATACAGTCTTGGATCAGTGATCTTGAAGTACACCACGGAGTCAATCTGCATGGTGACATTGTCCTTGGTGATGACGGGCTGCGGGGCAAAGTCCGCAACCTGTTCCTTCAGAAGAACCCTTCGGCTGACCCGGTCAATGACCGGAATCATGACATGCAGACCGGCAGACCATGTCGTATGGTACTTTCCTGCACGCTCAATGACAAAGGCACTGGCCTGCGGTACAACACGGATGCCGAGAATCACAAGAATGAGAATGATAATCAGAATGATGATGACAATCGGCGGCATAGCAATACCTCCCCTTTGCCATCATCATAGCATATCGATAAAACGCGCAATATTAAGAGAGTGTTAACTGTCCCGATGCGATTTCCGCCTGGGCATGCCGCATCGCCTTCATGCATGTCGGGACAATGTAGATCACCGCTGCCACCCATGCCATCTGGTCCGCAAAGCAGATTGCCGTATAGCCGTACCTTGGCACAAACACCAGGGTTACAAGCACCCTTGCGCCAAGTTCAAACGCACCTGAAAACACTGCTCTCCTGCTCCAGCCAAGCCCCTGGGTGGTCAGTCTTGTGACATTCAGGAAGCCAAGCAGGATCCAGAAATACCCGACACAGCGAAGATACTGTGCACCTGCATTCAGTGCCTCTGCATTGTCTGCACTCATGAAGATCATGCACATTCTCCTGCCGAAGAAGATGAGAATCAGGCCTCCCAGTACACCCCAGCATACTGCAAGCAGAAGGCCGATCTTCAGTCCCTGCTGAATCCGTTCGCCTTTACCGCCGCCGTAGTTCTGAGAACAGAACGTACACACCGCCGTAGCCAGTGCATCATACGGGCACTGCATGAAGTTGTTGATCTTCGTGCCTGCCGCAAAGCCTGAGACATACACCGTTCCAAGGGCATTGTTTCCGGACTGCATCACCATACAGCCGATGGCTGTGATGGAAAACTGCAGTCCCATGGGAACACCCATGTTGAGAAGCTTCAGGACCGCTTCCTTTTCAATGACCTTGTCCTCCTTCCGCAGCCTGAGGATTACAAACTTCCTTCGGATCAAAGCATAGCAGAGAACAGCACTGAGGCCTTGTGAGAAGATCGTCGCAATGGCAGCGCCGGCAACGCCCCATTTCAATACAAGGATGCAGAAGAAATCAAGACCGATGTTCAGAACGGAGGAAAAGGCAAGAAACAGGAACGGTGTCTTTGAATCACCGATCGCCCTGAGGATGGAAGAGAAAAAGTTATAGAAGAAGGTACAGGGAATCCCAAGGAAGATGACGAAGATATACCAGTAGGTATTGTCATAGATCTCAGCAGGAATCTGCAGCGCGTGCAGGATGACATGGGCAAGCAATGCCGTGGTGATCATCAGTGCAATGGAAATGATGGCTGTCAGTACACCGCCGGTATACACATTGCGGCGCATCTCGTCTTCCTTCCTTGCCCCGAAAAGTGAAGCAACCGGAATGGCAAAGCCATTGGCTGCACCGATGCAGAAACCAAGAATCAGGAACTGCACGGATCCTGTCGCACCGACTGCCGCCAGAGCATCTGCGCCAAGCGTCTGTCCGACAATCGCCGCATCCGCTACGTTATACGCCTGCTGGAACAGGTTTCCCAGAAACAAAGGAAGCGTGAATTTCAGGATCAGCTTCCATGGATTTCCTTCCGTCATCGCATTGCTCATAAGGTGCCTCCCATCAGAACAGCAGAGGCTATTATAGGTCAGTTTCCTGAAACCAGGAACACAATATATATGGCTTTCTCTGCATGACGCGTACTTCCTTCAGTATGTGTATGGACCGGTTATACATCTTTTTACATTCCTTTACATTCTTATGCATTTTGCTGCAGATCAAAAAAGCCCTGCATCTGCAGAGCCTGTTTTCTGTGAATCAGTTGATATTGTCGTAATGCACCAGCATCTGATACTGCCTGCCGAGGAACAGCAGGTGATACATCATGGCATTATGTGCATCCGTGTACTTCTGTGCCTTGA
>OMUX01000271.1 GCA_900314345.1 uncultured Erysipelotrichaceae bacterium
ATCAGCAGAGAAACGTACTGGATACACTTCCAGATGATTATGCAGGCAATGATACTGTCGTGGAAAATGGCTGCGGGCATTGCACATCCGCCGCTTGTACCATTATCGGGAGTGCCCCGTGCCTGATCTGCCCGAATTTCATAACAACGGTAAACCACAAACAATACTTCATAAAAATGATTGCCAGGATTGACGAACTGCTCTCAAAAGAGACGATCCCTCACCGTATAGAAGATCTCACGCTTATTAAGCGCCTTTATGTCAACTGGCTTCGTGAAATTTACTTGCATGAGGAGGAAACAGAATGCTGAATACCACATTTACAGAAAACTACATTTTGGGAATTCCATGGAATGATAACCCTGTCTTTGCTTTCGGCGATGCTGCAGAAAATTACCGCAAAGCATTTGAGAACGTACTGGAATATGTTCCTCAGACAGACAATAAAATCCGTTTTGCTGATGATGTTTGGGATTTCCGACCATATTTTGAGAACATCAATTCTTCTTCATATAAGATCCTTTTTGAACGAGCTGATCCTGATTACAGGAATTATCTGAAATTCTTTGTAATTTATGCGATAAGCAATAAATCAAAGATTTCCACGGCAGATCGTCGCGTCGATGATTTTATCTCACTCATTCAGTCTATCAAAAGCACAACGAATCATTCCTCTTTCGGCCTGATCACAACTGAAGACATCATTAATGACATTGAAGACCGTGACATCACAAACAGCCGTTATCACTCGCTCTTTGCCTGTGCCCATATCATTTACTCTTTCATTCTCAAGAACTATAAGCTGGATCTTCCTGTTGATATTGAAACATTGAAGGATAAAGCTGCACATTACAAGAAAAAGTCAAAGGTGGAAGACGATAAAACGCCAAATATCCCTGAGGAATACTACACGCGCATCGTGAATAAAGCAATTGATGTCTTGAATGATCCGGAACAGCCGTTAAATTCCCGGATGACTGCCGGCATGATTCTGATTGCCTCACAAACAGGACTGCGCAGACAGGATCTTGCTGGTATTAAAGTTGACAATCTGTTTGAAAAACATTTGCCTGTCTCCGGCGTCACATGTCACTACCTTCATTACGAAACCCGGAAGCCGTCAAAAGCACATAGTGACATGCTGGAATTTGATATTTACGCAAGTGAACTGTGTACTGAGGCTTTCAAAAAAATGTATGAGGTTCGGCAGAACTGTGAATTTTCCGACCAGCCGTATCTATATGTACTGCCGAAATCTAGGCAGTCGGCCGACACATATCCTATTGCCGAAAGCCGACTGAATCTTGAGTATCTGAAGTTCTACTACTCCTACTTATATGAAGAAACACAGAAGGAATGGGAAGGAATTACAGGAACTGTATTTACTGTCGGCAATCAAAACGGCAGGAAATTTAAGCGTGAAATCCTGAATATTCCTAAGATCAGTCAGTTCAGAGTACACCTTGCTACAGCCTTATATAACAACGGTGTTTCCCTTGTCTACATCCAGCGTTATCTGGGCCATCTCAGCGAGTACATGCTTGGCTACTATGTGCGTCCGAAGGACGATGCACGCGAAAATGCTGCTTATGCTGAAAGAATCGTCAAGAAAATTGCCGGTGATCATAACACCCCTCTTGGCAATATGGGTGAGGAACTCAGAGCCAACCTTGAAAAATATGTAGAATCCGGACATTACAATGTTCAAACTGACGCTGGCAAGATCCTTGACGACCTTGGGGAAAAACTGGTGATACGTGAGAAAGGCCCGGGGCTATGCTGTATCAAAACAAGCATTATTCCATGCAAGAATGATGCCCGCACCAATGAAATTCTCTGTGCCTATGGTATGTGTCCTAACATCTTTCATTTCTATGACATGATCGATGTAACATACATGCAATTCCATGCATTGCAGGACTCTTATCAGGAAAATCTTAATAACGGCTTTGACCGGGCAGCACAGAAAGAACTGAACAAGCTCAAGGATTTTATCCGCCGTCGTCTCAATCCGGAAGTGAAGGAATTTGAAAAGGTTCTTTCAAAAACCAACATTGAAGATTTCTGTGCTGAACATCCGGATCTTGCATACATTGCTCGCAATATTGATCAGATAAAGGAGGAAATCGCTATATGGGAAAAACATTAGATGCCTTTCTGGCAAGCCACAAAAAGGATCAGGCAACCATCAGTAAAACGCTGAACAAGGAGCTTCTTGCAGTTGAAGAGGAAATTCTCGCCAGGCAGAAAAACATTGCTGATGCTGAGAATGTCATCAAAGACAATGCTATCAACGTAAAGGCGATCTCAGAAGCCACTGGCATTTCACGCAAGACTTTTTACAACAACAAATTGCTTGCTGAATTTGTGGAAGAAAACAGAACCGTTGACGATGTGCCACGTGAAGAAATCAACCGTCTCAAAGGTAAATGCGATGATACAGAGAAGAAACTGCTTCTTATGGTAGACAGGGATATCGAAACAGAAACGCTCCGGCATGAGCTTTCCAAGCTTCAGTCAGAGCTTGCTGCAGCGCAGAAGAGAATACAGTCTCTTGAAGAACAACATGAGGACGACCTTCGCAAAATTAACAAGCCTGTTATAAAGAAGAACCGTTTTCAGGCATAGCGATCATACGTATATAAATGAAATATGAAATTCACAGCAGATCAGGAAAAAGCATTTGAACTTATCATGTCCGGCATGAATGTTTTTGTGACGGGCGGAGGCGGTGTAGGCAAAACACATCTTTTGCGTACCGTCATAAACGCATGCCGACACAAGCATAAGAAGGTTATGGTATGTGCTCCGACAGGATCAGCTGCCGTACTGATCAAGGGGGCCACAATACATCGTGCATTTGACATTCCTTCCGGATGCACAATTAACGAAAAAACCATGAAGATCATGACCCGGACAACGCCCTCGCTATACCGTGCAGATATGGTCATCATTGACGAAATCAGTATGTGCAGGATGGATCTGTTCGACGCTGTTGCTAACAGCCTCGCAAAAGCCGAAGCCAAGACTGGCAGAAGAATTCAGCTGGTCGTCTTCGGCGACTTCCTGCAGCTGCCTCCTGTCCTGACCGCACAACATGGCGAGAAAATGCTGATGGATAAATACTATGGATTCGATGTCGGGCAGGCATATGCTTTTCAGGCCAAGTCCTGGAGATTATTTCATTTCATCCCGGTCATTATGCATGAGGTTGTTCGGCAAAATGATCGTGAATTCATACTGAACCTGGAAAAAGCCCGCCTCGGTGATAAGAGCTGTATTGACTTTTTCAATAAGAAGTCAGCGTTTCGCCAATCCCTTTCAGCTATTTATCTCACTGCCTACAAGGAAGATGCCGAGCGCATTAACAATGAAGAAATGATGAAGAACCTCAATACCGAAGTCAGCTATGACATGCAGATTGACGGGATTGTTGATAAGACAGATATGATTGTGCCACAGCATCTTGTGCTCAAAAAAGGCTGCCTGGTCACCACTGTCGTCAACCACCCTGATGACGCTTATGTCAACGGCAGTATAGGCACTGTAGTTGACTTCAAGGATGGAGAAATTGTAGTTGACTTTGCTGGTCATAATGTTGGCGTAGAACCGCACGAATGGGATATCTATGACTATAAAGCGCTGGACGACGGCAGTATCAAGAAAGAATGCATCGGTTCCTACATACAGTTTCCGCTTCGCATAGCATATGCTTCCACTATTCATAAGGCACAAGGCGCGACTTATGATGAAGTAACGCTTAGTCCGAAGTGTTGGGGAGCAGGCCAATTGTACGTTGCTCTGTCGCGCATTAAGAGCCTTAATCACATGTATCTGACACGGGATATTCAGCAGTCAGACCTCATTGCTGATCCCACCGTATTATCCTTTTATCAGGCACTTGAGGCTGAAGCGGCTGCCGCTACTGTCACGAAGGCAAAGGGACGGCCCAGAAATATTACAGGCAATCCTGAAACCATCCGCGTGCCGGCAGATATCAAGGATGAAATACAGGATCTTATCCGGCAATGGAATGATCTCGGTGGAGACCGATACAATCATCAGTTTGCCATTGCGTCTATTGATACTGCTGAGAAGATCAAATATCTGTCTCAGACACGCAAGTTCATCGGTGGCAATGAGATGGATATTGATTTCACTGAACTTCCTGAAGCCATCCTCCATGGGAAGAAATGACCGATGTACCAGGCCTACATTTTCTGTTACAGAAAATATTGAATGAATTTTGGACTTGCGACTGCATTGCAAGTCCATTTTATTTCTTTATCAAACTATGAAAAACCCTCTGTTTATGCGGCTTTATTGACGCAAGCACATAAAAAAAGCTGCCATCAGATCAGCAGATTCATATCAACAGGTGTAGAAATTTTCGGCATGTTTTCGGTATGTAATAATTACTCACTCATAGAAGTATTGATTTAGGCGGATTCGCTAAGATAAAGTCTGCTTTTAACTGAGGATGAAGATCGTTAGTA
>OMUX01000272.1 GCA_900314345.1 uncultured Erysipelotrichaceae bacterium
TTTCGGACCGGTGTGCGTGTGTGCATGCATTGTCGAGGAAAAGGATCTGCCTGAAATCAACAAGCTTGGCGCAAGGGATTCCAAGCAGCTGAACGATGATGACATGCGTGTCATTGCGCCGCAGCTCATGAAGATGCTGCGCTATTCCCTGCTGGTGCTTCCCTGTGAGAAATACAACCAGGTTCATGATGCAAACAACATGAACATGATCAAGGCAAAGCTCCATAATCAGGCCTATGTCAACCTGAAGAAAAAGGCTTGCCTGCCCTTCTTCTGCATGATTGACCAGTTTGCCCCGAAGGATCTCTATTACCGCTATCTCAGGAATGAACCGGAGATCATCGAGGGCATTCACTTTGAAACCAAGGCAGAGGATCACTACCCGGCAGTCGGCTGTGCCAGTGTCATTGCCAGATATGCCTTCCTTGTCTCCATGGATGAAATGGAAAAGAAGTACGGCATGCATTTTGCCAAAGGCGCTGGCAAGGATGTGGATGCCTGTGCCTCACGCTTTGTCGACAAGTATGGGTTTGATGCCTTGAACAAGGTGGCCAAGGTTCACTTCCGCAACACACAGAATATCCGCTAGACAAAAGGAAGCACACAGCTTCCTTTCATTTCATCGTATTCGGGATCTTCTCAACGCTTAACCGGATGGTATTGGGAATCCTCACCAGTTCCACTCCGGCCGCCTTCAGCATGCGTCTGCTGGCAATGGTGGATTCCGTCTGTGAATACTTGTCGCTTTCATAGACGATCTTCTTAATGCCTGCCTGGATGATGGCCTTTGCACATTCATTGCATGGAAACAGGCTGACATACAGCGTGCATCCGTTCACCGAACGCGGGCTGTTCAGGATGGCATTGAGTTCGGCATGTACAACGAAGGCATACTTGGTATCAAGCACCCCGCCTTCCCTGTCCCAGGGGAATTCATCATCGCTGCAGCCCTTGGGGAAGCCATTGTATCCAACGGAAACAACCCGGTGGTTTTCATCCACGATCGCCGCCCCTACCTGGGTGCTTGGATCCTTGGAGCGAAGTGCAGAAAGATGGGCAAGGCCCATGAAGTACTCATCCCAGCTCAGTGTGTTTTCCCTTTTTGCCATATCAGTTCTCCTTCAGTGCATCCTGAATCAATGTACCATAGTCATACACTTCATCAAGCCTCTCAGCCATATGAACTGCATGATCATCCAGACCGATTTTCTTTTCATACTGCAGGACATGGATATCCGTGCCGGCGTAGATCTCATCTTCAGCAATCCTGTTGTTTCTGTAACAGCCAAAGCAAAGGACCGCAATGAATGCCAGAAGGCATGCATATGACATGCGCTTCATGTTCAGAAGCACTGGATCCGGCATCGTGGCAAAGCCAAGCAGAAGACCTGACAGGAAGCCGCCAAGATGCACCTTCCAGGCAACACCGGGCATGAAATTCAGCATCATGTTGACCAGGATCATCTCCAGGATCATGCTGCGGAACTGTTTTACCTTCCAGGCACCGTTGAGATACATCCTGAGAAGGAATACGGCAAGGATGCCGTACAGGCCTCCGGAAAGACCGACACACAGGGTATTGCCTTCCGTGGCAAACAGGAACACATAGCCGCCGATCATGGAGCCAGGAAGAACAATCAGATACTTCCCTGTGCCAAGCATGTTTTCAACGACGGTTCCGATCATGATGAGAGACCATGCATTCATGAGCAGATGCACGATGCTGCTGTGCACGAATCCTGCACTCAGAAACCGCCAGTATTCTCCTGCAAGGATGAACGCCTTGTAGTAGGCACCTCTTGCGATCATGCTGTTGACATCCCCGCCGGATACATTCATGACATACCCGAGAAAATGAACGATAAGCATCAGGATCAGTATGACAAGGGTTGCCGGTGCCTTGCGCACCTGCTGTGCTGCATTGCTTTTTGCTTTCCTCATTTGCCGCTCCGCAGCAGTTTCAGCAATGTGCTGAAGTAATCCGGAAGCGGTGCTTCAAAGGTCATTTCCTTCCCTGTGGAAGGATGTACCAGCGTCAGCTGATAGGCATGCAGGACCTGCCCCTGCGTATCCATATAGCTGCAGTTTCCTCCGTATTTCTCATCTCCGAGAAGCGGATGGCCGATGTATTTCATATGGGCACGGATCTGGTGGGTTCTGCCTGTTTCCAGAGCACAGTCGATGTAAGTGCTGTCCTTGAAGCGCTCGATGACCTGGAAATGGGTTCTGGCAGGCTTTCCGCCTTCAATGACACACATTCTCTGCCGGTCTCTGGGGTCCCTTCCGATCGGTCCGTCGATCAGACCGCTGTCATGGGGAATCACACCGGTGCAGACCGCCTTGTATTCCCGGTGGCAGGTCTTGTCTTCCAGCTGTCTGGCAATAGCACGATGGGCATTGTCATTCTTGCAGGCAACAATACAGCCGGTGGTGTCCTTGTCAATGCGGTGGACGATGCCGGGTCTTAAGACACCGTTGATGCCGGAAAGATCCTTGCAATGGTAAAGCAGCGCATTGACCAGCGTGCCATGCGTCACGCCCGCTGCCGGGTGTACAACCATGCCCTTTGGCTTGTTGACGACGATGATATCGGAATCTTCATACAGGATATCAAGCGGAATATCTTCTGCTTCAACCTGCAAAGGTTCATCCTCCGGTACATCCATGGAAATGACATCGCCGGTTTCAATCTTGTACGAAGAACGAACTGCCTTTTCATTGACACTGACAAGGCCCTTGGAACAGAGATCCTGCACACGCGTGCGGCTCAGACCGGAAACATCGCTCAGCCACTTGTCAATGCGTACGCCTTCCGTATCACTGGTATAGGTCTGTACACTCATGCTTTCTGTTCCTTCCTGTCGCCTGCAAGCATCCACAGGATCAGTACAATGACTCCCACAGACAGTGCCATGTCAGCCACATTGAACACCGGAAAGTCATAGCCGAAGATGAAGAAGTCAAGGAAGTCCCTGACATAGCCAAGCAGGAGACGGTCAATGAGATTACCGGCAGCTCCGGCAATCATGAAAGCCAGACAGACTGCTTCAATGTCCTGCTTCTTCTCTCTTGCCTCAAGCATGTACTTCAGCATGACGAAAATCGCCACGACAGCAATCAGACACAGCAGTACCTGCCTGCCTCTGAGCATACTCCAGGCAGCACCGTCGTTCTGCACATAATGAATATAGAAGAACCCGTCGATCACAGTTGTGCTCTGCCCTGGAAGATAAGATGCCTGGATGACATGCTTGGTAATCAGGTCCACAAGCAGCGTTGCGGCAATGATGATGCCTTCCCTCATGCATTCTCCTTGAGGTATGCCTTGAGGCCCCTGGCAATCTGGTCCGGGCAGGATGTCGGCTTGAAGCCGCAGGTCACACCCTCAAGCTTCTCAATGACATCTTCGATCTTCATGCCCGCAACCAGTCTTCCGATGCCTTTCAGGTTGCCGTTGCAGCCGTTGACTACCTTGAGATCCTTGACGGTATCTCCTTCAATCTCGAATATCATCTCCGTGGAACATGTTCCCTTCGGATAGTATTTATATGTTGTGCTCATATTCGATTCCTTCCTTCTGATTGATTAATAGTGTAGCACAGGAATGCCTTGTTTTCCCTTATGCCTGCACATAAGAAAAAGCACCGTTTGACCGGCACCTTTTCTTCCCTCGGATCGAA
>OMUX01000273.1 GCA_900314345.1 uncultured Erysipelotrichaceae bacterium
ATGTATTCATAGCTCAGTCTGAGCATGCCGATGGAATCCATGCCATGGCGGACTGCATAGTCAATGCACAGCATCTCGGACATGGAAAGAAGATAGGCAGCATATTCATAATCCAGGTTTTTCCGGATTGTCTTATCCTCACGCAGTTCCTTCTCAACTTCCGGCGCTGCAAGCTTCACCATCAGTTCCATCGTCAGATAATTCCGGATCATAGGTGGTGCATCAATAAGCCGCTGATACAGATCCAGGTCATCCTGGGAAAGATAATGTTTCACATCAGTCATGTACTGCTGTGTACCTTCTTCATATCCAAGCTGTTCCGTACGATTGATACCGAAGTCAAGAAGGGACTGATGATGCTTACGCTGCAGTTCCATCAGTTTTGCGGCAATGCTTTCTATGACTGCATAGAAAAGATCTTCCTTGCCATCAAAGTACTGATAGAAGCTCCCCTTTGGAATCTCTGCGTCTTCCAGGATCCGGTTGATGCTGGATTTTTCAAACGGATAAGCAAGGAATTCCTTCCTTGCGGCAAGGATCAGGCGCCGTCTTTTCTCTTCGTCAAGTCTGTAAAAAGTTTCATGTATCATGTGTTTTTCTCTTCAGGTTCTTCGTCAATTATCGCATAGGTCATTGAATCATGATCATCACGTTCCTAAAATATGACTAAAGTCATATGGAGGACATATGGATCTGAATGCATGTGAAGAAGAATATGCAAAGCTGATCGTGGAAGGCGGCATCGGGCTGAAGGATGGTGACAACGTCATCATCAACGCAGACACTTCCATAGCAGAGTTTGCCATGAAGGTTGTAAGGGCCTGCTACGTCCACGGTGCAGGAAAAGTGGAAGTACGCTGGTCCAGTACCATGAAGGATGAACTGGACTATCGTTATGGAAACCCGGAAATTCTGGGCAAGGTGACCGGATGGGAAGAAGAGCAGATGAAGGAGCAGGCAGACGAGCTTCCGTGTCTGATTCACCTTCTGACAAGCGATCCTGTTCATTCCACGGAGGAAGAAGCCGCAAGACAGGCAGACGCACAGACAAAGCGCCTTTCCGTACTGATGCCCTATATCCTGAAGATGCGGAATCACTATAAGTGGACAGCCGCATGTATTCCGACACAGAAATGGGCAGACCTGGTATTCCCGGATGAGGAAAACAGACTGGATCATCTATGGAATGATGTGCTTAATGCCCTCATGATCAACGGAGATGGTACTGCCGTTGAAAAATGGAACCGGAAATTCAAAGGCATGTGGAAACGCATGGATCTGCTGAACCACATGTGTCTTTCATCCCTGCATATGCAATCGGAACTGGGTACAGATCTGACAGTGAAGCTTTATCCTCTTGCCCGTTTTGCCTGTGCAAGAGGGCCTGAAGATCCATGCATGGTGAATCTTCCCTCCGAAGAGATCTTCACTTCCCCTGCTGCGGGCAAGGCAGAAGGAACGCTTGTGGCATCCATGCCTCTGATTCATAACAACCAGAGAATTGAAAATCTCGTGCTTCAGTTCCATGAGGGAAAGGTGTGCCATGTCTCAGCTTCCCTGGGGCAGCAGTATTTTGAGAATCTCATCTGCACGGATGCCGGCGCATGCATGCTGGGTGAGACAGCCATTGTTGACAAGGATTCCCCCATCTTCCGCATGCATCATCTGTTCCACCATACATTGTTTGATGAAAATGCCGCATGTCATGTGGCAGTAGGCAAAGGATTCCCGTTTGTCATTGACGACTGGAAAAACATGACAACAGAGGAAATCAAAGCCTGCGGCATCAATGAGTCTGCCATTCACTGCGACATCATGTGGGGAACTGAGCATGCATGTATCACAGGCATGACCGCAGACGGAACCACTGTTGAAATCCTGAAGGACGGAAAATGGCAGATCGGAGGCGAACAATGAAGATCAAGGATATCGTACTGCAGAAAACAAGATTCACACTGGAGGAACCGTTCAAGGTAGCCTTCACCACCATCACCGGCATGGAATCCATGATTGTCACGATCACCACGGACGAAGGAATCACCGGTTATGGTGAAGCAGCACCGTTTGAGCTGGTCACCGGTGACACGCTGGATACCGTAAGGTCCGTCGGTGAGTTTCTGAAGCCGGAACTTATCGGCCAGGACCCCCGCAGTATCAATGCCATCCATGAAATCATGGATGGCACGATTGCCGGAAACACAGCCATCAAGGCAGGCATTGACATTGCATGCTATGACATTGCCTCAAAGGCAGCGGGTGTACCACTGTACCGGTACCTTGGAGGCAGTCATTGCGATGTTGAATCCGATGTCACCATCGGCATCGCTGATCCGATGCACATGGCTGAGAAGGCCGTGCAATGGAAGAACAAGGGGTTTGGCATCCTGAAGGTCAAGCTCGGTGAAGATATCAAAACAGATATCCAGCGCATCCAGGCGATACGCAAAGCAGTCGGGGAAGACGAGATCCTGCGTGTGGATGCCAATCAGGGCTGGACTCTCAAGGATACGCTCAATATCCTCCCCGCACTGGAGGAAGTGAAGGTATCCCTTCTTGAGCAGCCATTGAAGGCATGGGACATTGACGGCATGAAGCGTCTGACAGCAATGAGCCGCATCAGGATTGCGGCAGATGAAAGCTGTCATTCCGTGTACGATGCCGCACGGATTGCAAAGGAGCATGCTGCAGATGTGGTGAACATCAAGCTCATGAAATGCGGCGGCATCCTGAATGCGCTGAAGATCAATGCAGTCTGTGAATCCAACGGTATAGAATGCATGGTCGGCTGTATGGGTGAAAGCAGCCTGGCCAATGCCGCCGGCATGCATCTGGCAGCCGCTCTGACCAATATTCATTATGCAGATCTTGATTCCGCCTGGCTGCTGAAGCAGGACAAGGTGATTCCCGGCTTCAGGCATCAAGGCGGATGTGCACAGCTTATGGAAATACCGGGAACCGGATGTTCAGTAAAGGAGGAAGAACAATGAAAACCGAGGCGTATGTCGAAAAGCTGATGAAGGATTATAACGTTGCAGGAATGAGTGTCGCCGTCGTAAAGGATGGAAAGGTCATCCACAATGCAGGCTATGGCAGGCGCAATGTGGCGGAAGACCTGCCGATGAGTGAGAACACCGTGCTGCCGATCGGTTCCACCACGAAGTCCTTCACTGCACTGGCACTTGCCATGCTTGTGGATGAAGGAAAGCTGGAATGGGATGAACCGGTCATCACTTATATCCCCTGGCTCAGGCTTGCAACAGATGAACTGACGAAGAATGTTACAACAAGGGATCTTCTCTGCCATCGTACCGGAATCCCCCGCTACGACATGCAGGCTGCCTTCTATATCCTTGATGACTGGAAGAAGCAGACAGGGACATTCAAGGAACTGAAACCCAACAAGGCATTCCGTACAGCTTTCCAGTATTCCAACCAGATGGTATCCCTGGCCGGCCATCTCATTGATGTTCTGACGGAACAGAGCTATGAAGACTTTGTCAGAGAACGTATCTTCAGGCCGCTTGGCATGGAACATACGGACTTCGAAGTGGATTCGCTGAAGAACTACGAAGAGTCTTCCAAAGGCTATGTCTTTGATGGCAAGAACTGGATGGAACCACCATATCTGCACCTTGGAGCTCTGAATCCTGCCGGGGGCATTGTCTCCACTTCCACAGACATGGCAAACTACATGCTTTTCCAGCTTGGCGATGGAACATGGAACGGAACGAGACTTGTCTCAAAGAAGAATCTGGATGAAATGCATACCCACCAGATGATCGGTTCTCCTTACTTCTGGACGTTCCCGGAGGAACAGACAGCAGAGTATGGTCTTGCATGGATGGTTGATATCTACCGTGGCAAGAAGGTTGTCAGCCATGGCGGCAACACCAACGGATTCTCTTCCCAGCTTGCCTTGCTTCCGGAGAACGGCTTCGGCATCGTTGCTTTAAGCAACGCAACATCTTCCTTTTCCGTTGAAGCTCTCAGCAATTATCTGCTTGATGAAGAGCTGGGTGTTGCAGAAATACCAGATTGGTCAAAGCGCTACCAGGATGTCTTCACCAATTACTATGGTGAAATCATGAAGGGCATCCAGGACCGTGCCGCAAAGAAGATTCCTGATACTAAGACAACAAAGGAACTCAGTGCTTACGCAGGGACCTATGAGAATCCGGGTTTCGGTACACTGGAAATCACATTTGCAGATGGCAAGCTTTCCGGAAGCTGGAACGGCTTCCCGGCAATGCTGAACCATTACCATTATGATGGCTTCGACATCCTGCTGCCTTTGATGGGAGCACAGCTGCCTGCACAGTTTGTCATCGGCGATGACGGTGCAGTTGCAGGTGTAAAGGTCGGTGTTGAAACAGCACCCGGAACAGAGCCGGATTTCTTCAGAAAGACAAAGTAACGCTTGTTTTCAGGGAAGGAGCATCCTCAATCAGGCTGTTCCTTCTTTTTCATTGCCGCATTTGCCATGGCTGTGACTGTCATGGCATACAGGATCACCCTGCAGTTGAGATACAGAACAGGCACGGCAAGATACCCGATCACATGGTTCCTGAGCAGGAAGGAAACACCCCAGCATGCAAGAATCAGTGCATAGCCGATGGTATACCCTCCTCCCACGCCCTTGGGAATCATGGCCATGTCTTCTGCGGTAAGCATGTACTGGTGCATGAGATGTGATCTGTGCCGGATCAGGAAGATACCGGAAACAAGCATGCAGGATGCGTAGACAATGAATGGATTGACTGTGATATGCATAGCGTTCCTCCTTTGTTCTTCTCATGGTGTGTTTTCTGTGCGAGGGCATTTTTTTCTTCAGGTGAAAAGGAAGGAAAGTGTATCATGGAAGAAGATAGTTGTTAAAGGGGATAAATATCATATGAACGAAATGGCAAAGAAGGAACAGGCAATGCATGCACTGGGAGGCATCGGGCATAATCTGATCTATGCCCTGTTCTCCGGGTATCTTCTGATCTTCTACACGGATGTCTTCCAGCTTTCACCGAAGTTCCTGACCGTACTGTTTCTTGTAGCAAGGATCTGGGATGCCATCAATGATCCCATGATGGGTGTGATCTGTGACAGGACGCATTCAAAGATGGGCAGGTACAGAATATGGTTGTTAAGGGCAGCGCCGGTCATCGCCATATCATTGATTCTCTGTTTCTATGTGCCAAATCTCTCCGCAGGTCTTGCCTATGTGTATGCCTTTGTGACCTATATCCTGCTTGGCATGTCCTTCACGGCAGCGGATATTCCATACTGGACACTGCCCTCTGTCATGACAGGCGATGCGGAAAAGAGAAACAATGTCTTCTCCTCTTCCTCCATCGTTGCATCACTTGCAAGCGGTGTTGGTGCAGTGGCAGTGCCTGCCATCGTCTCAGCATTTCCGGAACAGAAGACAGGCTATCTTGTCACAGCGATCATCTTTGCAGTGATCGGCATCATTACCTACAGTGTTACAGCTCTGAATACACAGGAACGTGTGGAACCGGAACGGAAGGAATACTCCCTGAAGCTCGCCTTGACCACATTATTCCAGAACAAGCCGCTGCTGATTGTCATGGGTGCATCTGTCTTCGGAAACCTTGCCTTCCAGCTCAAAGTCGGCATGAACACCTACTACGGAACCTATACCCTGGGTGATTACAATACTGTGACTCTGTTAAGTGCAATGTTACTGGTTGGTATGCTGATCGGTGCAGGCATTGTGCCAAAACTCATCAAAACACAGGGCCAGAAGAAAGCAATGTTAATCACACTGCTTGCCGGTGCAGTATTCTCTGCAGTTTACTGGATTGCCGGATATAAGAGTCTGCCGGTTGTTCTTGTGTTCTCTGTGCTGACTTCCATTGTTGTCGGGGCCTTCACCGTCCTCATCAACAGTATGACGGCAGATACCATTGACTATGCAGAGCTGAAGTTCGGCCAGAGAAATGAAGGCATCATTACAAGTACCAGAACCTTCATCACAAAACTGGCTACAGCTGTTGCAGGTGTGATTGTCACATTAACCCTGGAGTTCATTCACTACATTCCCAATGTTGAACAGACAACGGAAGTAAAGCAGACATTCCATAATCTGATGTCCTTGATCCCTGCCCTGTTCTACCTTGTAGGATTCCTGATCTTCCTGACCTACCCTCTTACCAAAGAGAAGTTTGCAGAGATGGAAGAGAAGCTCAAGGAGAAGAGAGAAAAGACATAAACCTGCTTAAACCACACTGATTTCATTCAGCGGAGCGGCTGCTGTATTTTCCTCAGCAGTGGTTCCTTGTTTGTAAGAGCCACTTCAAACTTTGCATTGCTGAGATAGCTGTGCTGGCTTGATAATTCAGCATTGATTTCATCTGCATTCTGCCTGAAGAACTCAGCTGCAGCCTCATAGACTGCCACAATGATGATCATTCTTTTGTTATCTTTTATGGAAATGTCCTGCTCAAATAATCAAAGCCAGAAAGGACAATAATGGCCAAAATGTAACCAGCATGATATTTGTCCTTCATTACTCCTGTTCCATATTGCTTTCTCCATGGATTGTCATGTACTGCATGATGTCCTTGTAACTGTCAGGGATGGTATCCGTGATGATTGCTGCATCCTTCAGTGTCGCAAAGGATGCTGGTCTTAACTGATCAAACTTGGAATGGTCGCTGACAATATAGGCATGGTTTGCATGATGAATGGCCATGGCTTTTGTCTCTGCTTCCATTTCATTGGAGGTGGAATAACCCTGTCTTGCATTGATG
>OMUX01000296.1 GCA_900314345.1 uncultured Erysipelotrichaceae bacterium
TGCTTTCGGTTTCTGGCATGATTTTCTGCACAACCCATCTGGAAATGGAAAGTCCGTTCTTTTTCGCGGATTCTGTGATCCTGCTAAACTGCTGGTCATTCACATATATGGAAATCTGCGGCATATGATATTCCTCCTGTGATTATTGTATCTTGAATAGTAAATTTAACAAGTATAATTGCAAGTATATTCGTTGCAATGAGCATTGTATTCAATACTTCTGTATTAACTACTGCTGTAGTTAACAGGTGACTGCAGAAATTGAAAAGGAGAGCAGTTCGTTCTGCCCTCCCCTGATGGATCTTAAGCGTTGATGCCCTTGATCGTGTACTCGTCCAGCTGTTCCTTGACTTCCTTCTTCTTCGTCTTTGTCTTCGGCTTCCTGCGGTTTCTCAGGTACATGAAGACAGCAGGTGCGATGAAGATGGAGGAAAGCGTACCGGCAACCATACCCACAAACATTGCGAATGTGAATGTGAAGATGGATCTGGATCCCATGATCAGCATGAAGATCACCGGCAGGAGTGTGGTGATAAAGGAATACAGCGACATGCGCAGTGTTTCGCCGATTGCTTCATTGACTGCATCCTTGAGCTTGTCCTTTGATAGGTTGTCATCATGTTCATGCATGATCTCACGGACTCTGTCGAAGACAACGATCGTGTTGTTGATGGAATAACCGATGATGGTAAGCAGTACGGAGATGACCTCGGTATTGACTTCCAGGCGCAGAATCGCAAACGATGCCAGGGTGATCAGGACATCATGGATCAGTGCACACAGTGCACCGGCACTGTAGTCCCACTCATAGCGCAGGGCAACATAGGCAAGCATTGCCGCCCAGGCAACCAGTGTCAGGATCAGTGCATTGCGCACCAGTTCCTTGCCGACCACCGGTGTGACGACGTTGTCGCCAGGCTCCTGGCCATACTGTTCCTTGAATGTGGACTTGATCGTATCGAGATCCTCTGTGGTCAGGGAATCCTTTGTTGTGGCATAGACAGTGTTTTCACCGGCAGACTGATAGGAGAAATCCTTGTATCCGATGGATTCCATCGTTGCTGTGACATCATCGATCGTCACTGCTTCATCGCTTGTGATGGTGAGCTTTGTACCGGAGGCGAAATCAATGCCCAGGTTCATGAAGCCGTTTCCTCTTGCGCTGTTGACAATACCCATGACAAGGGCCAGGGCAAGAAAGATGCCGGCAGTGAGGAATTCCTTCTTCGCATTGCCCATGTAGTCATGTTTCCTGACACCGAAGTAGAACTGTTCCTGTCCCTTTTCAATATCCGGGATCTGATCTCTCTTCACACCGAAGGCTTCCGGCTTGTTGTCAAACTTTCCGCTGGAAACAACCAGGTTCAGCAGCCATCTTGACAGTGCAACGTTGAGCACCAGGGTCATGACAACCGTGATGATCAGCATGGTCGCAAATCCCTTGACCGCACCGTTGCCCCAGATATACATGATCAATGCGGCAATCAATGTTGTCAGCTGTCCGTCGAAGATGGCGGAGAGGGAAAGCTTCTGTCCCTCCTCCACTGCCTTGCGGACGGAGTGTCCCTTGTAAAGTTCCTGGCGGATGCGTTCATAGGAGATGATATTGGCATCCACGGTCATGCCGACGCCAAGCACCAGAGCGGCAATGCCGGTCAGGGTGAAGACGGCACCGATCATGGAATAGATGCCGAAGATGGCCCAGATATACGCCGCCAGCATGACAGCGGAGATGACACCAGGCATGCGGTAGATTGCGATCATGAAGATGATGACGGCAAGCACACCCACAAGGCCGGCAATGGCTGTGGAATGCAGGGCATCCGCACCATACTCGGCAGAGACGACATTGGAGCTGATCTCTGTCATCTTCACCGGCAGGGAGCCGGAGTTGATCAGTTCAGCAAGGGTTGTAGCCTCTTCTGCCGTGAAGTTTCCTTCAATGATGCAGTCGCCGTTGATGCCGGTTCTCACAGATGCAGCGGAGATGTACTTCGGTTCCTGGCCCTGTGCTTCCTTGGCATATTCAGCCTGATAGGTATCTCCCTCTTCCCAGTCCAGCCAGATGATCATGATATTATCCGGCGAGGACTTGGCAGCGATGTTCTTGGTGATCTCGTAGAACTTGTCTGTATCAGCGATCTTCAGGGAGACAATCGGCTTGCCGTCCTGGTAGGCCAGGCTTGCGCCGCCTTCCTGCAGGATGCTTGCATCAGCCAGTTCATTGTCATCCACATCGCGGAATGTCAGGTTTGCGGTTGTGCCGATCATCTCTCTTGCGGTTTCCGGATCAGCGACACCGGCCAGCTGTACTCTGACACGGTTGTCCCCTTCCACGGCGATGACCGGTTCACTGACACCCAGGACGTTGACACGCTTCTGAATGCTGTTGACCACGGCATTCATGTCCATGTCAGCGGTGGTGTCCGTATCCAGCGGGGATACTTCGTAGAGAATCTCGAATCCGCCGACCAGATCAAGACCCAGGTTCAGGCTGCTGCTGATGCTGTTCCATGTCGTGCCGATCAGTACGGCAAGGACGGCAACGATGGTCCAGAATACGGCCAGTCCCTTGTTTTTCTTCTTTCCTTCCATGAATTAATTTCCTCCAATCAGATCCGAGAAATCCGCCAGTGCAGCTCTCTGCCCCTGTATGACCGCCTGCCGCGACAGGAATCTTATGATGGCATCGGGCTGTACGGACAGCACATCATTCACTGCTTCATGCAGTGATGATGGATGTTTCCGTCTCCATTTCACTTCTTCCAGGAAGTCCTCCAGGTTGCGGTATGAGAGTGCCGGGATTGCCTCCCTCTGCAGCTGCTGCAGCTTGATCACCATGACAAGCTGTACCTGCGTATTGTTTACATCAAAGCGCTCTTCTTCCATCCCCCTGAAATCTCCTGCAAGCAATTATTATATGCCGATGTCCCGCTTACCGGCAACACCGGTTTTGTCTGAACCATTTCGTTTGTGGTCGATTTTCACGAACGAAAAGCCGCGAATTTATAATG
>OMUX01000275.1 GCA_900314345.1 uncultured Erysipelotrichaceae bacterium
TGTCAGCACATGGAACCAGGTACTTGAATATCTCTCAAATAACCGGAAGGTGGAAAACTCGATCATCGATGCATTCTTCAGAAATGCATCTCTTGCAGAACTGAATGATGACAAGGCAATTCTCGTTGTGAAGGATGCTATTGCGCTTTCCATTGTTTCCCAGTCTTCTGTTGCAATCAATGCGGCATTGATTGACGTCCTGAAGCTGGATCACAGCATCAGCTGCGAAATCATTCAGGAAAATGAATATTCCAAGCGCAAGGTGATTGCCAATACAGATCCTTCCTTAATAGATGATCCGGAATTTGAAAGCATGCCGATCCAGGCAGACCGTACATTTGACAACTTCGTCGTCGGCGACTGCAACAGGGAATCACAGGCTGCGGCACTTGCCTGTGCCTACAATCCAGGCAAATACTTCAATCCTCTTTTCATTTACGGAAACTCAGGACTTGGAAAGACACATCTTCTCATGGCCATCGGAAACTATGTCAAGAAGACAGATCCGACCAAGAAGGTCTACTACATTGAATCCCTGAAGTTTGTCGACAAGGTTGTCAAGGCAATCCAGACAAACAAGATTGATTACTTCAAGCAGTACATGTGCTCCATGGATGTGCTTCTGGTGGATGATATCCAGTTCCTTGCCGGAAAGGAGAAGAGCCATGAAATCTTCTTCTCCATTTACAATGAACTGGTCAACAACCGCAAGCAGATCTGCATTGCGTCTGATCGTCAGCCAAAGGAAATCAAAGGTCTGGAAGACCGCCTGATCAGCCGTTTCTCGAGCGGTCTGTCCGTCGGCATCGATTCTCCTGAGTTTGAAACAAGCATGGCCATCCTGCAAATGAAGATCAAGAACAGCGGGAATGATATTGATGATGTGGATGAAAAGGGGCTTGCCTATATTGCAAGCAACTTCTCCGGCAATGTCAGGGATCTGGAAGGCGCATGGAACAGGGTTCTCTTCTATGCCATCATGTTCCAGGAAGACAAGGGAACCATTCACTTTGAAACCGTCGTCAATGCCCTGAAGAACCAGGCTGTTGTCTCAGACAAGACCGGTCTTTCTCCCGGAAAGATCATCAAGACCGTCGCTGACTACTATGGACTGACGAAACAGCAGATCACCGGCAAGACCAGAACCAAGAACATTGCCAGTGCCCGCCATATCAGCATCTATCTTTGCCGAAAGCTTCTGGATCTTCCTTATATAAAGATAGGAGATGAATTCGGCGGCAGGGATCACAGCACAATCATTTCCGCCTGCTCCAAGGTTGAAAAACAGATCACCCAGGATCATGCATTTGCCATGGCGGTCAATGAAATAGAGAACCTGCTGAACAAGGAGTAATCCACCGCAATCCTCTTTCTATCAACAGCCTGTATGGTAGAATAAAGGCGTTGTGTAAAGGGTTTTAACAAGTTATCCACATTTTCCACAGCACTAATAGTAATGAACATAAAAAAAACATATATACATGAGGTGAAAAGCATGAGCGAACTGAATTTCCGCATCAACAAGAACAAGTTCTATAACGGACTGACTGCTGCAGCACGGGCAATCTCTTCCAACTCTCCGATGCCTGCACTGACAGGTGTTCTGATGGATGTCAAGGAAGATGAAATCCATCTGATCGGATCTGACGCAGATATTTCCATTGAAGTGACATTGAACAATGCCATGGACCAGGATCTCAATCTCAGTGTTGTCACACCCGGATCCATTGTCATTGACAGCCGTTATCTTCTCGATATCGTCAAGAAGATCGACAGCGATACCATCAGTATTGAAATCATTGACGGTACACTGACAAGATTCTCCGGAACAAATGCAGAGTACAAGATCAACGGCTATCGTCCGGAAGACTATCCGGTCATTGACTTCACGGAACCGGAAAACAAATTCACCATCTCCAGTGAAACACTCTCCCAGATCATCTCCCAGACAATCTTCGCAGCTTCCGGAAAAGAAACAAGACCTGTCCTGACCGGACTGAACATCAAGACAGAGGAAAACAATGTCATCTGCACGGCAACAGATTCCTACCGCCTTGCAAAGAAGACCGTTGCTGTTCAGGCTCCTGCCTTTGCCACAACGGTTCCTGCCCGCAGTATGAATGAAGTGAAGAACATCTTCAATGACAAGGATGTTGAAGTTGCTGTTTCTCCAAAGAAGATCCAGTTCCGTTCCGGTGCCTACGTCCTGCAGTCCACACTGCTGGAGGGAAACTATCCGGAAACAGACCGTCTGATTCCTTCTGAGTTCTCAAGAACACTGATCATCAACCGTTTTGCCTTGATCCAGGCAGTTGACCGTACAAGCTTCATCAAGACAGACAACATGCCGATCATCCGCATGCAGATCAACAGTGCAGATGACATCGTCATTTCCAACAAGAACCAGGAGATCGGTGAATCCAGGGAAAGCCTCAAGGCAGTCAGCTATGATGGAGAGCCTCTGGATATCAGCTTTGCCGGAAATTATATTCTTGACGCAGCCAAGGCTTTGTCGACTGAGAACATCCGGATCTGCTTCACAGGTGAGATGAAACCGTTCATTCTCAGAAATGACAATGAGGATGACTCCATCCTGCAGCTGGTCCTGCCGGTCAGAACTTACAATTAATCTCAGAAAAGGGCAAACAGCCGGAGGCGGATCACGCTGAAGGCTGTTTTTCTTGTCTTTAAGGGTTTCTGATACCTGTTCCGGTAAGGAATACTGCAGTCATGAAAAAGGCCTTAAAACGGCTGAAAAGGCCATTTCTGTGGTATAATATCCAAGGCTGTCTTCGGGCATGCAGAAAGGAATGATCCTTATGAAAATCACCACGGAATACATCAAGCTGGAACAGTTCCTCAAGCTGGTTGAAGCAGCACAGTCCGGCGGTGAAGCCAAGCACATGATCCAGGACGGACAGATTCAGGTAAACGGAGAAACGGAGATCAGAAGAGGAAAGAAACTCAGACACGGTGATGAAGTTCTGGCGAACGGAAAGACATACAAGGTCGAATGATTGTCACCTCTCTTCATCTCAGGAATTTCCGGAACTATGAAAACTGCAGTGTTGATCTTGGTCCAGGAATCAACTGGATTACCGGAAACAATGCCCAGGGCAAGACAAACCTTCTGGAAAGCATGGTCTATCTTTCCCTGACAAGATCCCATCGCATCAACAATGATCAGCAGATGATCCGGAAGGAATGTGAATTTGCCAGGATCGGCTGTGATCTTGTCGATGACAAGAACAGGAAGATCAGTCTGGAAGCAGTGATTCACGGAAACGGAAAGAGTCTGATGGTCAATCATCAGGCAGTGCAGAAAAGCTCTCAGTTTGTCGGCATTCTGAATACGGTCCTGTTCTCTCCGGATGATCTTGGCATCTTCTCTGATGCACCAAGGGAACGCCGGAAGATCATGAACCAGGAGATTGCAAAGCTTTCACCGAAGTATCTTCTGGCAATCAACCATTACCAGAATCTTCTGAGAGAACGGAATGCACACCTGAAGAACATGAATCCGGATCCGGCTTATCTGGATGTTCTGGATGAACAGATGATTGAAGATGAGATTCCGATCATTGAGAAAAGAAGGATCTTCATTCAGAGAATCAATGCACACATGGAAGACATCTATCAAAGCATTGCGGATGATCCTGTCCATGTAAAGGCTGTTTACCAGGGATGTATCAATGAAGAAGAAAAGGACCTGAAGCAGGCATTGCAGAAAAAATACCAGGAGAACAGACAGCGGGATCTTGAAAACAGGTTCACGACAACCGGCATCCACAGGGATGACATGGTATTTGAACTGAATGATAAGAATGTCATTGAAACAGCGAGCCAGGGACAGAAACGCATGGTGATGCTGGCATTCCGGCTGGCAGACCTGGAATTCATCCGGGAGGTCACCGGAAAGAAAGCAGTACTGCTGCTGGATGATGTTCTGTCAGAACTGGACAACAGCAGACAGGAAAGACTGTTGAACGAAATTGAAGGAAAATGCCAGTGCATCATCACATCCACCGGGATGCCAAAGGTGATGCAGGGCAGACATCCTTATGAAATAAGAATCACAAGCGGACATGCAGAAAGGGCGGTATAAGATGAGCGAAGAAGAAAAGAAGGAAGTCATCGAGACAGACGGAGGAGACGAAGCAGTTCTCGGTGCCGAACTGAATACCAAGGCCAAGGCGGAATACGGTGATGATGATATCCAGGTTCTGGATGGTCTTGAGGCTGTGCGCAAGCGCCCTGGCATGTACATTGCGACAACTTCCGTCAAGGGACTGCATCACCTTGTCTGGGAAATCGTAGACAACGGTATTGATGAAGCTATGGCCGGCTATGCATCAGAAGTGATTGTCACCGTGGACAAGGAAAACATTGTCACGGTTGAAGATGATGGAAGAGGCATGCCAACAGGCATCAATTCCAAGACCGGAAAGTCCACCATTGAAACAATCTTCACGGTACTCCATGCCGGCGGAAAGTTCGGCGGAGGTGCCTATAAGGTATCAGGAGGTCTGCATGGCGTCGGTGCATCCGTTGTCAATGCACTTTCAGAATGGCTGGAAGTCAGGGTCTACCATGAAGGAAAGATCTATTTTGTACGCTTTGAAAACGGCGGACATACCAAGGAACCGCTGAAGATCATCGGTGAATGTGATCCAAAGAAGCATGGATCCACCGTCAGATTCAAGGCTGATCCGACCATTTTCAAGGAAACAACAGTCTATGATCACAACACACTGAGAGACCGTCTCAGACAGCTTGCTTTCCTGAACAAAGGCATCCGTCTGACATTCAACGACCTCAGGGAGGAAGATCCGGAAAAGTCACACCATACATTCATGTTTGAAGGAGGCGTCAAGGAATATGTTGCCTTCCTCAACAAGAACAGCAGCGTCGTGCATCCCGACATCATCTATTCCGAAGGCTATGAAGACAACATCCAGGTGGAATGTGCCGTTCAGTACAATGATGGATTCCAGCCCAGTGTCTATACCTTCTGCAACAACATCAATACCGTTGAAGGAGGAACACATCTGGAAGGATTCCAGATGGCTCTGAACCGCACCATCAACAAGTATGCAAGAGAACATGGCTTCCTCAAGGAGAAGGACGACAACCTGACAACCGATGACTGCAAGGAAGGCATTACAGCCGTCATCTCCGTCAAGCACCCGGATCCTCAGTATGAAGGACAGACCAAGACAAAGCTTGGCAATACTGAAGTCAGGAAGATCGTATCTGATATCTTCGGCACCCAGCTGGAACGTTTCCTGATGGAAAATCCGGATCAGGCTAAGGCCATCATGGAAAAGGCTACGCTTGCCTCCCAGGCAAGAATAGCTGCCAAGAAGGCAAGGGAACTGACCAGAAGAAAGAGTGCCCTGGAAGTATCATCACTGCCTGGCAAGCTTGCGGACTGCTCAAGCAAGGATGCCAGCATCTGTGAAATC
>OMUX01000129.1 GCA_900314345.1 uncultured Erysipelotrichaceae bacterium
TGTTCTCCTTTACCGGTCTTATTGCCTGAAAGAAGACAAATCCCCCGTTCTTTCCCGAAGAAACTTACAGAAATTCATTCCGGCACAATAAAAAGACTTCCTCCCGTCATTGAGAAGAAGTCTGTAAACCATTGTATTAGTACAGGTCCGTCTGATCGAAGTAATCGATCTTCATGGAATGTCTGACATCCGCAAGCGTCTGTGCAGCAGTATGCTCTGCATATGCACTGCCTTCCTTCAGGATCTCGAAGACTTCCGGAAGCTTTCCTTCCCATTCCTTCCTTCTGGCACGGATGGGCTCGAGCTCCTCCTGCAGGACGTTGTTCAGGAAACGCTTGACCTTCATGTCGCCAAGGCCGCCTCTTGTATAGTGATCCTTGAGTTCATCCAGGTTCTTGTACTCCGGCAGGTACTTTTCAAACTGTTCCGGCTTGCAGAAGGCATCCAGGTAGATGAAGACAGGGTTTCCTTCCACATGTCCCGGATCAGATACCTTGATATGGGTCGGGTCTGTATACATGGACATGACCTTCTGCTTGATGACATCCGGTTCATCAGAGAGATAGATGCAGTTTCCAAGGGACTTGGACATCTTTGCCTTGCCGTCAATGCCCGGCAGCCTCTTGCTTGCCGCATTCTTGGGCAGTACGATCTTCGGTTCCACCAGTGTCTCGCCATAGGTCTCATTGAACTTGCGCACGATCTCACGGCACTGTTCCAGCATCGGCTCCTGATCCTCGCCTGCCGGTACGACTGTAGCCTTGAAGGCTGTGATGTCAGCAGCCTGGCTGATCGGATAGCAGAAGAAGCCAACAGGAATGCTGGTCTCAAAGCCACGCTGCTGGATCTCTGCCTTGACCGTAGGATTCCTCTGGACACGGGATACCGTGACCAGGTTCATGTAATAGAATGTCAGCTCGGTTAATTCCGGTACCATGGACTGAATGAAGATATGGCTCTTCTTCGGGTCAATGCCTACCGCCAGATAGTCCAGGGCTACTTCCTTGATGTTCTGTCTGACCTTCTCAGGATTGTCCGCATTGTCGGTCAATGCCTGAGCATCCGCAATCATGATGTATACTTCATCATATTTGCCTGAGTTCTGCAGCTCCACACGCTCCCTCAGGGAACCGACATAATGTCCTACATGCAGACGACCTGTCGGACGATCGCCGGTCAAAATGATCTGTTTCATAATCAAAACTCCTCACCTTCAGAAAACACACCCTGTTCCATCATAAGCGGAACAGTCTTTAATATTGTATGCTCTTTCAAGCAATTTTGCTTATAGTGTCCGCAATACTCTCATGACACCGTCTTCATCATTGCTGTATTCAGTGACATGCTTCGCAGCTTTCTTCAGTTCCTCCATGCCGTTCTTCATGGCATAGCTTTCCTCACATGCCTGCAGCATCTCCAGATCATTCATGGCATCACCGAAGGCCATGCTTTCTTCTCTTGTAATCCCGTATTTCTTCTGGATCATCCTGATGCCTGTTCCCTTGTTAACAGAACTGTTGTTGAAATCAATCCAGTCCGGGCCGGATACCGCAGGATGCACAGCATCACGCAGATGAATCCCTTTCACCCATTTCTCACTGTCATGGTTCCTGAAGTATGCAGTCACCTTCACTACTTCATCCATTTCAGGACACTGCCTGAGATCTTCAAGGAATGTCAAATGATGATAGTAAATCTGTGCCTGTTCCTCAGCTTCAGGGAAGGAATGCTGCATATACGCAGACTGTACTGCACAAAGGATCACTGCAGTATCAGGGATCTTCTCCATTTCATCCAGTACAGCAAGGATATCTTCCTTCTGCATTGCATCACAGTAGATATTCACACCCTGATCAAATACCAGTGCTCCGTTCTCTGCATCATACAGGATAAGATCTTCAATCCCCTGCATGTTGTCACGCAGGGTGAAGTATTGTCTTCCGCTTCCAATCACAACCTTGATCTCAGGATGACTTCTCACCCAGTCCATGAAATCAACCGGTAATCTCTTCCTGGAATCCAGCAGTGTATTGTCCATATCCAGTGCTACAAGTCTGATCATAGGGAGGCCTCCTTGCATGAAATATCATAAGAGAAAGCCTGATATAGAGCAAAACCATATTGACAGAGCATTGACGAAAAAGGCTTTGAATGGGTATGCTGCAGGTAATTAGACAAGGTGATGTTTATGCTGAAGGAAGGCATTTACGAGAAGCTAATCAACAAAGAATTGGATGATGAGATCAAACAGGCTGATGATCAAGTCGATGCATACAAAGAACCATTGGATGAAGCGGAATCTCCTTCCGTTTTTGGGGACTATGCTGGAAAAGCAGTAGCTAAGGCCCTTGCTGCGATGCAAGACAATGGTGCTTCACTGGACCAGCAAGCAGAAATGCTTAATGAGATCATGGACGTTCTTGCAAAACATATTCCAGAAAAAGACGCTTCCAAACAGCACATCGTTGAAAAAGATGGAAAAGCTCAAGTTCTCAATGCAGTTATAAACAAACAAAACTCTCTTTTCGTCACCAGCAAGAAAGAACCAAATCGTCCTGAAACGTCAATTGCCCACAGTTCCTTGTTTACCGGTGCCAATAACGAGCCCAACCTCTATCAAGAATTCAAGATGGAGATTCGCACATGTGACCGTATCGATTTTCTTGTTTCCTTTATTAAGTGGAGTGGATTGCGCTTGATGATCGATGACTTGATTGATTTCACCAAGAGAGGTGGAAAGCTTCGGATCATTACAACGACTTACATGGGAGCAACAGAGCCTCGTGCTATTGCAGAATTGAGCCATCTTCCAAATACAGAGATCAAGATTTCATACGACACAAAACGTACACGTCTTCATGCAAAGACCTATGTGTTCTATCGCAACACCGGATACACCACTGCATACATCGGTTCTTCCAACATTTCCAACGCAGCAATGAGTGCAGGCCTGGAATGGAACATGAAGATCACGGAACAGGACCTGCCAGAAACATTCAAAAAAATCGATGCTTCTTTTAACACGTACTGGAACTCACAGGATTTCGAAACGTACACACCAGATAATTTCGATCGGTTACAGAATGCAATTGATGCAGAGCGAAGAAAAGGCTCTGCTGAGATCAAACCACTCTATAACTTTGATATCAATCCATATCCATTTCAGCAGGAAATTCTGGATCAAATTGAAGCAGAAAGAAAACTTCGCGGGAATTATAAGAATCTGATTGTTGCCGCAACAGGTACTGGCAAAACAGTATTGGCTGCATTTGACTATCGGCGATGGGTGAAAGAACATCCGCAGGAAAAGAATCGTTTGCTCTTTGTTGCACACCGTGAAGAGATCCTGAAGCAAGCCCTCGGCTGTTTCAGGGGTGTTTTAAAAGACCCAAACTTTGGTTCATTGCTCGTTGGGCAATACCAAACTCTTGATGATCCTGACCATTTGTTTGTTTCCATTCAATCCTTTAACTCCAAACATCTCAATGAGACGACATCACCGGATGCGTTTGATTACATCATCCTTGATGAGTCGCATCACGACGCTGCACCTGTATATCAAACACTCCTTGGTTATTACACTCCAAAGGTTTTGTTAGGTCTGACTGCCACGCCGGAGCGCATGGACGGTAAAAGTATCCTTCCTTACTTCAATAACATCATCACTGCTGAAATCCGTTTGCCTGAAGCGATCGACCGTAAACTTCTTGCACCTTTCCAGTACTTTGTTGTCACCGATGTTGTTAACCTGAATGAATTATCCTGGCAGAATGGCGGTTATGTCAAAAGTGAACTGGAGAAAGCATACATTGGAAACAATGAAACTGCCATAAAGCGTGCTGACAGCATTCTCTTTGCAATAGATAAATACATTGCTGATTTACGTGATGTGAAAGGCTTGGGCTTCTGTGTCACTGTAGAGCACGCACAGTACATGGCCAACTATTTCAATGAGCATAATGTGCCATCGATTGCATTAACCGGTGATTCCTCTGAGGATGACAGAAAGAGTGCCGCTGACCGATTAACCAGCGGCGAGATCAAATTCATCTTCACAGTCGACATTTACAACGAAGGTGTTGATATACCTGCTGTCAATACTGTCTTGTTCTTAAGGCCAACAGAGTCTCTCACTGTATTCCTACAACAATTGGGCAGAGGTTTGCGCCTCTCTGAAGGCAAGGATTTCCTGACAGTGCTTGATTTCGTAGGCAAAGCAAACCGTAGCTATAACTTCGAGGATCGCTTTACAGCTCTGCTCGAGAAAACACATCGTGATGTCACTGACGAAATCAAGAAGGGATTCCTGTACTTGCCAAAAGGATGCTTTATCCAGATGGAGCGCCAAGCACAAACCTATATTCTTGAAAACATCGAAGCTGCATATAAGGGCAATTTCAATCTTCGCATTGAAAAGAAGCTTCAGACATTCACAGAAGATACCGGGAAACTGCTGACACTTGCCAATTTCTTTGACAGCACACATGTTGACCCAAGAGACTTATATTTGCACAGCACACTCAGTCAATATGAGGTAAATGCGGGAATACGGAAGCCATTCAATGAAAAGATCATGGACAAGAACCTCTTTGCAAAAGCGATGGTACGATTTGCTTGGCTGGATTCTGTTCGCTTCATCAGATATATCCTGCAGTTGCTGGAGGAAACGCAGCTGCCGTCTGTACCTGACAAAAGCACTGCCGAGTACAGGATGCTGCAGATGTTCCAGTACACGCTATGGAATAAATCTATTGAGGAATGTGGTTATTCCTCTCCATTAGATGGAATTACTGAGCTCAAGAAAAATCCTATTTGCTGTATGGAACTTGTCGAACTGCTTTATTACAGGCTCAGCAAGATTGATTTCATTGATCTGCCAAACGATCTTGGCTTTGATTGTCCGCTTGATGTGCACTGTACTTATACGCGAGATCAGCTCTTCACCGCCATGGATTACATGTCTCCGCATAATATCCGTGAAGGTGTGAAATGGCTGCCTGACAAGAAGATTAATGTTTTGCTGATCACGCTGAATAAATCTGACAAGGAATACTCGCCAACAACGCTTTACAATGACTATTCTGAAAGTGAGTATCTGTTCCATTGGCAAAGCCAGAGCACAACATCATTGAACTCTGCAACCGGTCAACGTTATATCCATCATGCGGAGCAAGGTTCTAAAATTGTTCTCTTCGTAAGAGAGTCAAAGAACAGGAACCATAAATCAAGCAAT
>OMUX01000277.1 GCA_900314345.1 uncultured Erysipelotrichaceae bacterium
AAATTTCCGATCGGAATACAGTCATTTGAGGAAATTCAGACGCAGGATTATCTGTATGTCGATATGCCCGGATTCATTCAGAAACTGATTGAGACAGGCAAAGTTTATTTTCTCAGCCGTCCAAGGCGTTTTGGCAAAAGTCTGCTTATTTCCACAATGGAGGCATACTTTGAGGGAAGAAGTGATCTGTTCCATGGTCTTGCTATTGAAGACTATGAAAATGCGCAACCTGTAAAACAAAGATGGATTTCCTTTCCTGTACTGCGGTTCAGCCTTTCCGGTGGGGCATATCAGACAGATCAAGGCTTGGAAAACAAGCTTCGATTCACATTAAATGCATTCGAAGATAAATATGGGATCAGACATGACAGTACACTTGATCTCCCAACCCAGTTCAGCTGGTGCCTGCACGAAGCATACAGTATTACCGGTTTGAGGACTGTTGTTCTGGTTGATGAGTATGATAAACCGTTGCTTGAGAACATGGCATTGAATCCTGAGCAGGAAGAACGCAACCGGATCATCTTCAAGAGCTTCTTCAGCATTCTGAAAGACGAGGATAGTTATCTGAGATTTGTCTTCATGACAGGAGTGACAAAGTTCAGCAAGGTTTCTATCTTTTCGAATCTGAATCAGCTGGAAGATATCACGATGGCACAGGATTATGCCGGTATCTGCGGTATAACCGAAAGCGAGCTTGAGATGTATTGTGCTGACAATATTTCAGCAATGACAAAAGAAAATAATCAGACTGAGGAGGAGTGCAGACAGCAGCTCAGGACAATGTATGACGGATATCATTTTTCATACAATGCAGAAGGTGTCTATAATCCGTTCAGTCTGTTCAATGCGTTGAAACAGAAGGAGTTTGACAGTTACTGGTTTGAGACGGGAACACCGGTTTTCCTGATCCGGACGCTTCAGAGTTCTTCATACAGTATTTCGGATCTTTCGGAAGGCGTACAGGCAACCGGACAACAGTTGTCTGAATACAGAGCAGATGATCCCGATCCTGTTCCTTTGTTTTATCAGACGGGGTATCTCACCATCATCGGCTGGGATGAGCAGTTCAGAACCTACACGCTTGGGTTTCCGAACCAGGAAGTGCGCAATGGTTTCATGAATCTATTTCCTTCATGAATAATCACTTGAAACCCGTTTCAAAATTCCAGTTTCCTTCTTTCCTCCGTTGTGCTAATAATAATGATGTATGTTAACTGTAGTACTGATCATTGCCGTGGTACTGTTCATCATTTTCTGTGCAGTACTGGCACACTATGCGAACAGTCCTTCTGTCGTTGACCCGAAGGAAGCTTATCAAGTGGAGGAATCCAAGGGATACCTCAAGGGCTGGGAAGACATGAAGAAGGAGCCTTATACCATCACTTCCTTTGACGGATATCAGCTCAATGCCTTGTTTGTGCCGGCTGAGAAGCCTTCAGATAAATACGTCATCATTTCCCATGGATATACCTGGTGCCTGATCGGTTCCGTAAAGTACCTGCAGTTATTCAGAAAGTACGGCTTCAACTGTGTTCTCTTTGACCAGCGAGGCCATGGAGACAACAAGCGTACGGCATGTACGCTTGGCCTGAAGGAATCCAGGGACCTCATGGCTGTGATCAACGATACCTATAAGAGGTACGGGAAGGATATTGTCCTTGGTCTGCATGGGGAATCCATGGGTTCAGGAACACAGATCAATGCCCTGCAGTATCATCCGGATGTGAAGTTCATTGTCAATGACTGCGGGTATGCAGAGCTGGTGCCTGTATTGCAGGGACAGCTGAAGCTGCAGTTCCATTTACCAGGATGGCTGACAGCACCGGCTTCCGTACTGAGCAGGATCATGTACGGCTACAGCTGGTACAGCATCAGACCGATTGATGCACTGGCTGACAATGAAATACCGATCTGCTTCATGCACGGAGAGAAGGATACCTTCATTCCGCCGGTGCATTCACAAGAAATGGCAGAGAAGACAAAGGGGTATCAGGAAGTTCATATCTTCAAAGGTTCCGAACATGCCGTCAGCATCCAGGATCACCCGAAGGAATATGAGGAAGCCATGCACGACTTCCTTGTGCATATTCACATCATTGACTGAAAGGGGAAAGCATTATTGTGAGGGGAACAAAGGCATCAAAGGAAAGGGAAGAGGCTGAGATCAGACGTCTTGAAGCAGACGAAGCCTTCCAGAAACATCATCATTACTTTCTGATTCTGATCATCGTTCTGACCCTGGTGTACATTGCGGATGAACTGACATCCAACATCAAGGGATACACACAGAACTTCGTCATCTATGATTTCTTCAACACCACGATCAACACACAGGAGTTCGCGGATGCTTCAGCAAAGCTGCAGCTGATCTCCACGCTGTGCTATCTGATCCTGATCATCGCTCCGTTCTACAAATCACTGGCGGATAAGTTCGGAAGAAGATTGTTCTTAATCATCAATACATTGGGGATGGGCATCGGCATGCTGGTATGTGCCGTCTCACCCAACTTCATCACGTTCATCCTGGGTACCGTCATCATGACATTCTTCACACCGAATGATGTACAGGTCATGTACATCATGGAGTGTGCACCGAAGGAGCACAGAGCCAAGCTTGCTTCATTGACAAAGGGTATTGCGACGATGTCGGTATCCCTGATCGGTCTTTTCATCAAGCTGTTCTACAACCGTGCAGATGTGGAATCCTGGAGACTGATCTACATCATTCCGGTCGCCATTGCATTGATTGTGGGTGTGGCATCCATCTTCATTGTCAGGGAAACTCCGGTCTATACGGAGAAACGGCTTGCATGGTTAAGGGCAAGCGAGGATGAAAGGGCAAGTCAGAAACAGAAGGAGGAAGAGGAAAAGAAGAACTCACCTTCCGTACCGTCTGCCTTCAAGTACATCTTCTCCCACCCGCAGACAAAGGCACTGGCACTTGTTGTTGTGATCTTCTCCTTCTCCACAGGCTTCACCAATATCTACGGAACCGTGGTAGAGGCTGGACTTGGAACAGGTGCATTGTCCGTTGATGCAACAAACATGATCTATTCCCTCTGGCCGATCATCAATGGTGTATTCACATTCCTTGCAGGAGTGTTCCAGGATCTGCTTGGAAGAAAGAAGTCTGCCATCCTTCTTGCCTGCTGGGCAGTGGCAGGACTTGTGATGTTTGTCATGGGCTGTGCCCTTGGCTGGAAATCCTGGATCCCTGGCTTTGGCTATGGCCTTTATTCTGCAGGACTCTGGTCCATCTCTGATATGCTGATTATCATCATGACGGCAGAAAGCACACCGACATGGATCCGTGCTTCCGTCATGGGTGTCATGTCTCTTGTGGGCATGGTAGGCACGGGCTTCTCCTGGATCTTCAATGCGGCAATGACAAGTGTTGCAGGTACAGAGAGACTCGGCTTGATCCTGATGCTGTGCTATCTGCCGGTACTGATCATCTCTGTGGTACTCCTCCAGCTCAAGGTCAAGGAAACCAAGGGTGTGGAACTCGATAACATCGAGGAATAATCATTCATCTTCATATAACAGCGCTGTGTACCAAGCATGGCGCTGTTTTCAGTTGATTTTGAAAATCCAATGCTCCTGTGGAAGATTGGAAGCAAGGAGTGCTAGTCTACGAAAGAGAGATGAATCATCTGTGAGGTGCCGGTATGAACAAGCTTCCGATTGGAATCCAGTCTTTTGAGAAAATCCGCAGCGAAGGCTATGTATATGTTGACAAGACAGAGCAGATCCATGACATGATCAGCAGCGGCAGTTCATATATTCTGAGCAGACCCCGAAGGTTTGGAAAAAGTCTTCTTGTCTCCACCATCGCGGCGTATTTTGAAGGCAGGAAAGAACTGTTTCATGACCTTGCAATCGAGAAGTATGAACAGCAGAAACCAGACGAGGAGCAGTGGATTTCATACCCCGTGATTTTATTCAGCCTTTCCGGCGGGGATTACAGCAGTCCGGATGGACTGGAAGACATGCTGAACCTGGAGATGGAACGCTGCAGGAAGCGCTGGCTGAAGGATGATGAACCTCTTTCAGGACGCACACTTTCCGGTAAATTTGCCAGCCTGATCGAAGCACTTTACCATGAGACAGGGAGAAAGATCGTTGTTCTTGTGGACGAGTATGACAAGCCGCTTCTGGAAACAGCAATCATCAATGAAGCACAGGAAGAAAAGAACCGTACCTTGTTCAAGAGCTTTTTCAGTGTTCTCAAGGACAAGGATTTCTACCTGCAGTTTGTCTTCTTCACGGGTGTTACAAAATTCAGCAGAGTATCCGTCTTCAGTGATCTGAACCAGCTGAAGGATATCTCACTCTCAGATCGCTATGCAGCAATCTGCGGCCTGACAGAAGTGGAAATGAAAAACAGCTTTACCACAGAAATCAAGGAACTGGCAGACGCAAATGGTTATTCTGAGAATGAATGTTACGAGAAACTCAGAAGTATGTACGATGGATACCGCTTCAGCGGCAGGGGAGAGAAGCTCTATAACCCTTTCAGCCTTCTGAATGCGTTTTATGATAAGCGGCTGGGAAGCTACTGGTTTGATACCGGTACTCCGACATTCCTGATCCACAAGCTTGAAAGCACAGAATACCAGCCGGAAGATTTTACGAATGGTGTCAGTGTTACGGAACAGGAACTCTCCAACTATCGTATTGATGATCCGAATCCGGTGCCCCTGTTCTATCAGGCGGGCTACCTGACAATCCGCAGCTGGAGTCCGGAATTTCAGTCATACACGATGTGTTTTCCGAATGAAGAGGTGAAATACAGTTTCCTGCAGTCACTGCTGAATTCCAGATTCGATGGCAAAGGCCAGGTCAGCAGCTTTTCAGCAAGCGGATTTGTCACTGATCTCAGAAGCGGGAGAACGGATGATTTCATGATAAGGCTGAGGTCTTTATTCTCATCCATACCATATGCTGAAGGACCCGTAAGCTATCAGGAGCGTGAATGGCGGAATCAGATGTATCTGGTGTTCACACTGCTGGGGCAGTATGTCAGAACCGAGATACACTCTGCGCAGGGCAGATGTGACTGTATTGCTGAAACAAAGGATTATGTCTATGTGTTTGAATTCAAACAGGATGGACAGTGTGATGATGCAATGAAGCAGATCAAGGAACATGGCTATGCTGAACCATATCGTGCCGATGGAAGAAAAATCATACTGATCGGTGCAGTGTTCTCGGAAAAGGAGAAGACACTTTCTGTGTGGAAAGCTGAGACTCTGAAATAATGGTTCATCGCAGGTGGATGATATTTGCAGTGCTGTGTACCAAGCATGGCGCTGTTTTTATGCGGAAAAATACATTTTCCTGTTGACCTGGCGGTTGGCGCCAGCCTTAGAACGAGGGTGTTGGAGGAAAAGAACACCATGAATTTCAGAAAAACATTATCCACATGCATGGCAGTCCTGATGCTTGCAGGCTGCGGTGCATCATCCAGCCAGGCAGCCGCATCATCTGAGTCTGCCGGCATCTATACACCGGGCACCTATACCGCAAGCGCTGCCGGAAGGAACGGCGATGTGACAGTTGCAGTAACGGTATCCGCAGACAGGATCGAGAAGGTTGAAGTGACAGAACAGCAGGAAACACAGGGCGTGGCAGACAATGCCCTGGCAAACATGCCGGGCAAGATCGTTGATGCCCAGAACACGGATGTTGAAGTGGAAAGCGGTGCTACCGTAACAAGCACAGCCATCAAGAATGCAGTCGACCTTGCCCTGGCACAGGCACGTGGTGAAAGTGCACCGAGTGCTGAAGCTGCCGAAGGCGGAACCTACGATGTGGTTGTTGCATGTGCAGGCGGTGCCGGACTCATGGCAGCCTTTGCGGCAGCCGGCAACGGTGCAAGCGTTGTTGTCCTTGAAGCATCTGCTTCCGCTGGCGGAGATACGCTGGCATCCGGAGGCAACATGCTTCTGGTGGATGAGGAGTTCAATGCAAAGCAGGAACGCAATGATGACTCCCTTGCCAAGTATGACAGCATGTCTGCAGATGACTTCGAAGAGCCCTGGAAGAGCGACTTCGTGACACTGCAGCAGCAGATTGAGGACTACCGCAACAACGGTGAAGAGACAGGATGCTTCGGCTCCGTGGAACAGGTCATTGTAGATCAGTATCTCAACGGCAGCGGTACAGACCTGGATGGCAATGAAGCACATCTGGACTATGACATTGTCCGCAAGTCTGCAGAGGAAACAGTAGATATCTACCACACCCTGCAGGAAGGCGGCTTTGAGTTCAAGGATACCCTTTACAAGGCAAATGCCGTATCCCCGGTCAACAGAGGAAACTCCATCATCGATGCTGAGATGAAGCTTCTGGAAGGAAAGAACGTTGAGGTTCTCTACAACACAAGGGCAGCAGAACTGGTTGTGGAAGACGGCAAGGTAACCGGCGTCAAGGCCGAAACAGCAGACGGTCAGGAAGTGACTTACACAGCAAATAAGGGTGTAGTTCTTGCCACAGGCGGCTTTGCGGCAAACATCGAGAAGTGTGCTGAACTGCAGAGATACGGAACACAGCTCTCTGATGCCAATGGTACGACAAACCAGGCAAGCATCCAGGGCGACGGCATCTGGATGGCTGAGGCAATTGGTGCACAGACAAGAGACATGTCCTTCCTGTGGACAGTACTGACCGGTGATCAGGCAAAGGCTTCCATTTCCGAACAGGGAACACTGCTCAAGGCAGCCCAGCTTGCCGTAAACCAGAACGGGGAGCGCTATGGCGACGAGACTGCAAGCATGGCATTCCAGAAGCTGACCAATGAAGAGCCAGGCACCTACAGCTACTTTGTCGGCGACAGACAGATGATCGACAACCTCAACGCTGCCAAGGAAGGCTTCTATGATGACATGAAGAACAGAGGCATTGTCTATGAGGCTGATACTCTGGAAGATGCAGCCAAGGCTGCAGGTGTTGATGCTGAAACACTGGCAAAGACCGTAGAGGCATTCAACGGCTATGTCGATGCAGAAAGTGATCCTGACTTCAACCGTAAGAAGTTCAACGGCAAAGTTGAAAACGGACCGTTTGTCATCACGAAGATGCAGATGGCTTACCACCTGACCTTCGGTGGTCTTGTGACAGACATTGATGCACATGTACTGGATACAGACGGAAATGTCATTCCGGGCCTGTATGCCGCAGGTGATGTCACCACAGGCTATGAAGGTGATACCCACCAGTCAGGAAACTGCCTGTCTGCAGTACTGACCATGGGCAGGATTGCCGGAAACAACGTATCAAAGGACTGATCTGCTTTTCCCCCAAGGGCAGCTGTAATATCACGGCTGCTCTTTTTTGTATAATTCAGGTATATGCATGAATACAGACCTGAAGAATACTATCGTCTGACCGGTCTCAAGAGAAGTACGGTACGACATTATCTGGAAAAGGGCATCATCCAGGCAAGACAGAACGATCAGAACGGCTATTACGCCTATTCTGATGCTTCCCTGGTACAGGCCATGATCATCCGGGAAGGAAGAGCACTGGACTATGAAGTGGAGAATATCAAGGCGCTGACTTCCTCCTCCCTGCAGGAACAGATCGACTCTCTTCAGGAAGTATCGGATTCCTATGAAAGACAGATCCGGAGACTACAGGACAAGCTGAAGCTTCTGACCATGCACATTGATGTGCTGAAGTCCTTTCAGAAGATCAATGAACCGTATCTGCAGGAAGGAAAGCTGCATCTTAAGGCATTCTACCTGAAGGAGAGAAAAGGTGAAGAACTGCTCAATGCAGAAGAGGAAGCCAGATACTGCATTGACAGCTTTCCTTTCGTACATATCACTTCCACAGGAATGATCGGAAAAGGTGATGTGAACATGACACCGGGCTATGAATACAATCCTGACAGGAACATGTTCACGCCACTGCATGCAGTGCTGTATGAGGAACTTCCTCCTGCAGACTTCATCTTCATGCGTACGGTCCTGGAACAGCCTTTGGTGATACAGGAACATGTGATACAGACCATGCTGGAATATGCAGAAAAGGAACACGTCAAGGTCAGTGGCAGGATCATCATGGGCATCAATGCCATGGAAAGAACGGATACCGGCATGGTGTACTTTGTATCCCTGCGCATGTCGGTGAAGCAGTAGGATACGGTTCGCAAAGAGAAGGAGATATTCAGATATGGCAGAAAGACCTGTATTTGTTTCAATGGATCATGCACCGTATGTGCTGCGGTATTCCGTTCAGTTTGAATATGCCGGAGGCTTTGCTCTGGTACAGAGTCAGAAAAATATCACCAGAATTCATGAAGCATACATGAAAACCGGCAGGAAGGAACCGCTGGAAATCTCGAGCAAGAGCATGCAGCCGGTTGGCATCAGACTGAGTGCCTTTCATCTGCTTTATGATCTGAATGGAAAGAAGATTCCCGTAGAGAACATTTTCCAAGCAGGCAAGACATTTGTAAACGGAGGCCCGTACCTGGATCTTCTGGGTGTGACACCAAAGGAAGCAAAACGGGATGAAAGACTGCGTACCAGCGGCGCATTGAGATGCTTTACCTTTGAAAGAAAAGAATATCCGTTAATACCGAGAACGGCATTTTACAACTGGATCTGGATCAATGCATTGTTGTGCAATCCTGATCTTGTAAAGGAAATAGAACAATATGACAGCTTCACGGATGTTGCCTTCAATCCTGTCAAATCACTGAACTGTCAGGCTGAAGCCGCTGCTGTGTATACAGGGCTGAAGAAGGCAGGAAAACTGGAGGAAGCTATGGCATCTTTTGATAGCTTTGTGAATATTCTTGGCTAAGTAAGGCCAAAGCGGAAAAAAGTTCAACTGTTTTGCTGTCTGATTTCGGAAACTCCCATTGATGACATGTATTTGAACATGCACCCGAAGGAAAGCAGGTTAGGAACAGTTGATCTGTAGGGATGCGGCAACAAAAAAGTCCTGCCGCTGGTCCGCAGTATAAGCAATGATTTGCTTACCTTATGCGCTGGCAGGCACTACATGGACTATGATAACTCATACTTCATGCATTTCAATGATTTTCTACATGCATGAATGCTTATTGACGGCGTCAACCCATGTACATACGGGCTGCTTTATATCTGTCAAATGGTCAATTTGCGAACGCTGACACCGGTATTCAGAGTGCTTGAGGATAATCGGAAACTGTTTTCTGAAGTGTATGTGGATACAGGCGGATACGGAATCGTATGGAATGACGATCTGGATCTTTCCTGTGATGAACTGTTTGCTGATGGGAAGATAGTGAAATCTCCTTTTGACGGGCTGATTGCGTTTACGGATGCTACGGAATTGTGGGCCTGAATGAGAGTACATTGCGCAAGGCGATTTCATACGGAAAACTTGTCAATGGCGTGGATGCCTGCAAATTCGGCAAGCAATGGGTGATATCAGCTGAAGCAATGAAACGGGAATACGGTGATCCGAAGAAATGATGCAGACACCAGGCAACACCGGGAGTGGCACGGGCAATTGCGTCATGATATACGACAATAATATACGTTAGATATATTGACGCAAATGAACACGATTGTTATATTGCAGACGGAGGATCTAAGTATGAATCTTGGGCATGAAGATGAAACCATGGAATTCAAGAAGACAACCGGTGAAATGAAAGAGGCTGT
>OMUX01000278.1 GCA_900314345.1 uncultured Erysipelotrichaceae bacterium
AGTGACGTATCTTTCCCAGATCCTCAATGCCATGAACATGCTGGCCATGCTGTTCCAGACCATGTCCAGAGGACATGCAAGCCAGAAGAGACTTCTGGAAGTACTGAATACCATGCCGGTTATTGAAGACGGCAAGGGTGAAGGAGAAGTCAGGGAACATGGCAGTGTTGAATTTGATCATGTTTCCTTCTCATATCCGGGCAGAAAGGAACCGGTGCTTGAAGATGTGAATCTCAGCATCAAACCTGGAGAAACACTGGCAGTCATCGGTGCTACAGGTTCCGGCAAGAGCACGCTGGTGAATCTGATTCCGCGTTTCTATGATGTGGTGCAGGGAACCGTAAAGGTAGATGGCGTGAATGTGAAGGACTGGAAGCTGCAGGATCTGAGAGATGCGGTATCCGTTGTGCTTCAGAAGAGTGAGCTTTTCAGCACGACCATCAAGGACAACATAGCAATAGGCAGCAGGAAAGCTTCCGAAGAGGAAATCCATAAGGCGGCACAGGCTGCCCAGGCAGAAGATTTCATCCTGGCACAGCCGGATGGCTATGATACGGAAGTTGCAGAACAGGGCATGTCATTGTCAGGAGGACAGAGACAGCGCATTGCCATTGCAAGAGGTCTTGTGCATGGCGGTGAGATCCTGATCCTGGATGACAGCACCAGTGCTCTGGATCTGAAGACGGAAGCAGCACTGCACAAGGCAATGGATGAATCCTATTCCAGTATCACAAGGATCATCATTGCCCAGAGAGTTGCGACAGCCATGCGTGCAGACCGGATTGCAGTCATTGAAAACGGCAGGATTGCAGCTGTGGGAAACCATGATGAACTGATGCAGAGCTGCAGTGTCTACCAGGATATCTATGCATCACAGTTAGGGGGTGCACAGGCATGAGTGAGAACAAGTATACTTCTTCGCTTGCAAACAAGGGATTCCAGAGAAGACCGCAGAGAGGCGCTTCGGTGGAAAAGCCGAAGGAAGGAAAACAGACAGTCAGAAGACTGATTGCCTACTTCAGACCTGAAATGAAGACGGTCATTGTCATGGCTGTTGTCTCTGCAGCCAGTGTTGTGGCATCCGTGCTTGGCCCGAAGTATCAGAGCAATGCCATCGACAGCATCGTGCAGAAAGACTATGCATCACTGCAGAAGCTGCTTCTGTACATGGGCATTGCCTATGTCATCTCCGGCATCTGCGTGCTTGCCCAGGGAAGACTCAGTGCATCCTTGTCACAGAGGATCGTGAAGCGTTTAAGAGCAGACCTGTTTGCCAAGATCGTGAATCTTCCTCTGAGCTATACGGATTCTCATTCCCATGGCGACATCATGAGCCGCATGACAAACGATGCGGACAATATCTCCGATGCTGTATCCACATCGTTGAGCTCCTTGTTCACCGGAGTGCTGACATTGATCGGCACGGCATACATGATGTTCTGGTACAGTGTTCCTCTGGCGTTCCTTTCCCTGGCTGCGGTCATGCTTGCAGTGATCCTGACGGCGGTTCTGACCAAGGTCATGACAAAGTTCTTCACCAGAAGACAGCAGCTATTGGGACAGGTGAACGGCATCGTGCAGGAAATGGTGACAAACGGGCATACCGTTACAGCCTATGGCTGTGAGGAAGAAGCTGTGAAGCAGTTCAGCACAACGGCAGATTCCCTGACTAGGACGGGCATTGCGGCAGAGATCATCTCCAACTCCATGGGCCCGATTCACAACATGTTCAATAATCTTTCCTTTGTGATTGTGGCTGTAGCCGGTGCCTGGTTTGCCCTGCAGGGAAAGATCAGCGTCGGTGTGATTTCTGCCTTCATTATCTATTCCAAGCAGTTTTCAAGACCGGTGAATGAACTGGCACAGCTGTACGGTCAGATTGAAACGGCAGCGGCAGGAGCGGAACGCATCTTTGCCATCATGGATGTACCGGATGAAGACAAGAGCGGTGAACATCTGAAGGAAGCACCGAAGGGCGTCATTGAATTCAGACATGTCAACTTCTCCTATGTGCCGGAAAAACAGATCATCTATGATTTCAATCTGAAGATTGAAAAGGGAAAGAAGATCGCACTGGTTGGCTCTACGGGATCAGGCAAGACAACGATGATCAACCTGCTTATGCGTTTCTATGACATTGACAGCGGTGAGATCCTGCTGGATGGAAAGAACATCAAGGAAATCTCAACAGATGATCTGAGGGATTGTGTTGGTATTGTTCTGCAGGATACGGTGTTGTTCTCCGATACCGTCAGAAACAACCTGACATACAGTGATTCTTCGGCATCGGATGAAAAAGTACGGGAGGCTGCGAAGATGGCAAATGCCGACAGCATGATCCGTCATCTTCCGGATGGTTATGATACCGTGCTGAAACAAGGCGGGGAATCCTTGTCCCAGGGACAGCGGCAGCTGCTGGCCATCGGACGTGCATTCCTGTCTGATCCACAGGTACTGATCCTGGATGAGGCAACCAGTTCTGTTGATACAAGAACTGAGAAACGGATCCAGTCAGCGATGCAGAGACTGATGAAGGACCGTACTTCATTGATCATTGCCCATCGTCTTTCCACGATCCAGGATGTGGATCAGATCATCGTCATGGATCAGGGAAGGATTGTGGAACAAGGAAATCACAAGGAACTGCTGGCAAAACATGGAAGATACTATGAACTGTATCAGACACAGTTTGCCGGAAATCAGATCTGAGAATTGGAATGATATGAAGGAATGTCTGCTGTATGACATTCCTTTTCCGTTTTCAAAATATGTAGAATTCTACAGAATTCTGAAATAGAAAAACAATTGTGTATTTGCAAGGACCCTGGCACTGGTATATTCTTTTGATGTAACAGAGGAGACAACATCATGCAGATATCAAGCAGATTTACGATGGGTGTGCATGTTCTGACATGCATTGTGGTATTGAAGGATTCCATGCCGATGAACAGTGACACGATCTCACAGAGTGTTGGTGTAAATCCGGTCATGATCCGGAAGCTGTTCCGTCAGCTCAAGGCAGCCGGGCTGATTGAAGTGCAGCGTGGTGGAAACGGCGGCGTGGAGCTGGCAAAACCAGCAGATGAAATAACACTGTATGACATTTATCAGGCAGTGGACAGTGTGGAATCCGGAAAGCTGTTCCATTTCCATGAGAATCCAAGCACTGCATGTCCTGTAGGCAGGAACATGCATGTAGTCATGGATGGAAGGCTGGATGAGATCCAGAAGGCTATGGAAGACAGAATGAAAACCATGAAGCTGGCAGATGTCATCAACGATACGGAAAAGAAGATACAGGAACAGAATTGATCCCTCAGAAACGAGAGATCAATTTTTTTGAAATTATTTTGATGTAACTATTGACAGTACAGCAAAGCTGAGTAACATAGTGAATGTAACCAATAAAGGTACATCAAAAGAAAAGAGGGAAAAAGAACATGACAAACACAGAAAAGGCACTGGCACTGATCAACACATTCGCAAACGGAAATGCAGATGAGGCATACAGCCTTCTTCGTGAAGACTACATCCAGCACAACCTGGCATACGGCACAGGCCGTGATGCATTCGTTGGTTCCGTGAAGTATCTAGCATCCGCTCCGGTAAAGACAACTGTAAACAACATCCGTGCATATGAGGATGGCGACAAGGTATTCCTGCAGACGGTATACAACTTCGCAGGCATGGGTGAACAGGTTGGCTTCGATATCTTCCGTTTTGATGAGAACGGGAAGATTGCAGAACACTGGGACAATCTGGCAGCCAAGGCTGCACCGAATCCTTCCGGACGTACACAGATTGACAATTATGCACCTGTAACGGATCTGGACAAGACAGAAGAGAACCGCGAGCTTGTAAAGAACTTCCTTCATGATGTCATGATGAACAAGGCTCCTGAGAAGACACCGGATTACTTCGACAACGGGAAGTACATTCAGCACAATACAGGCATCGCAGACGGACTTGATGGTCTTGGAGCTGCACTGGCTGCTCTTGCACAGCAGGGCATTCAGATGATCTACAACGAAGTACATCAGGTACTTGCTGAAGGCAACATGGTACTTGCAGTATCTGAAGGAACCTTCGGCGGCAAGCCTACTTCCTACTATGATCTCTGGAGGGTTGAGAACGGCAAGATCGCTGAGCACTGGGATGTCATGGAGACGATTGCGGATCCTTCCACATGGCAGAACCAGAACGGCAAGTTCTGAACAACGCGATCGTTGAAAAGGGCAGGATGACATTCCTGCTTTTCTTTCGGGAAATATACGATGTGACACCAGCTTGATGTTATTCTGAAAATATTTGATGTAATTATTGACATTACAAAACGGTCGAGTATTATTATAAATGTAACAATAAAATATACATCAATGATACGGAGGCAGTATGAAGACAGAGGAAATCCTGCATGTATTGCAGCATGACATTCATTCCACCATCATGGCTACCACAGATGAAAAAGGGCATCCGGTTACCTGTGTGATTGACCTGATGCTGGCGGATGAAAGAGGACTGTACTTCCTGACGGCCAGAGGCAAGGCCTTTTATGAAAGACTCATGAAGGATGGCTATGTGGCTCTGACAGGTCTGAAAGGGGAAACAACCATGACCTCTGTCTCTGTGAACCTGCATGGCAGAATAAAGAACATCGGGAAGAACCGCCTGGGTGAGATCTTTGAGAAGAATCCCTATATGGCAGAGATCTATCCTTCCATGGAATCCAGGGATGCACTGGAGGTGTTCTGGATCTATGAAGCTTCCGGTGAACTGTTTGACCTGAGCCAGAAGCCCATCTTCCGGCAGACCTTCAGCTATGGTGGAAACATTGAGAAAACCCATGGATACCGGATCCTTGCGGACAGGTGCATCGGCTGCGGAAAGTGTCTCAGTGCATGTCCGCAGAAATGCATTACACCAGGAAATCCTTATGTCATTCAGTCAGAACATTGCCTGCACTGCGGCAGATGCATGGATGTGTGTCCTGCCGGTGCCGTGATCAAGGAGTAAGCCTATGGAAAAGAACGAGATTGTTGGAAAACTGATCGGATATCTTCTGGATGCACAGCCGGAATACAAGGATCAGGCAGAGCAGTTCCCGAAGGATTATGAGAATCAGAGATATCTTCTGCGGTGTCTCATGAATACATGGTATCCGTATAAGCCCTTGCCTTCTGTATTCTTTGAACTGCAGGATCAGCTGCTCAGGGAAGAGGCAGAAGAAAAGCATCCACTATCTGCAGATGAACTGAAGGAATCCGGGAAACCGCATCTGTATCTATGGCAGGGAGATATCACAAGACTCAAAGTGGATGCCATTGTGAATGCGGCTAACGTGGGTTGCGCGAAATTGATACCCTTGTATATACTTGGCGTTTCTGAAGAA
>OMUX01000135.1 GCA_900314345.1 uncultured Erysipelotrichaceae bacterium
TGACCTTCTCTCCCTTGTCAAGCTTGAGAAGGTTCACAACCGGAATGCCTTTGCTTGTCCTGCTGTATTCCGGCACGTTGTATCCCTTGAGACGGTATACCCTTCCGGTGTTGGTGAAGAACAGGACATGGTCATGGGTATTCATGCCGACAAACTGGTCAATGACATCATTCTCATTCAAGGACATGCCCTTGATTCCCTTGCCGCCGCGGTTCTGTACCTTGTAGGTATCGCTCGGGATTCTCTTGATGTATCCGTTCTCGGACAATGTGATGATGACATCCTCCTTGGGAATGAGGTCTTCATCTTCCATATCCGTCGGTGCATCAATGATCTCCGTGCGTCTCTTGTCAGAGTACTTTGCCTTGATTTCACCAAGTTCATCCTTGAGCATGTTCTCAATTCTTTCATGGTGAGCAAGGATATCCTTGAAATCTGCGATCTTTACCTGCAGCTCCTGGTATTCATTCTCGATCTTTTCACGTTCCAGACCTGTGAGTCTTCTGAACTGCATGTCAAGAATTGCCTTGGCCTGTATTTCATCAAGACCAAAGCCGTCCATGAGTCTTGACATTGCTTCATTGGCATCCCTTGAGTCACGGATGGTATGGATGATCGCATCCAGGTTATCCACTGCAATTCTCAATCCTTCAAGGATATGGGCTCTGGCTTCTGCCTTTGCCAGATCGAACTTTGTTCTTCTGACGAGGACTTCTTCCTGGAAACGGATGTATTCCTTGATGATCTCGATCATGGATGCCTGTTTCGGAGCACCATTGATCAATACAACATTGTTGACCGCAAAGTTTGCCTGGAGCGGAGACAGTCTGTACAGCTGGTTCAGAAGTACTTCCGGCTGTACATCCTTCCTGAGTTCCATGACAATGCGGATGCCCTGCATGTTGGATTCATCACGCAGGTCGGTAATGCCTTCAATGACCTTTTCCCTCGCAAGACTAGCAATCCTTTCCACCATGGCTGCCTTGTTTACAGCATAGGGAATCTCATAGACAACGATTCTCTGCTTGCCGTTTGCCATGTTCTCAATCTTTGTCCTGGAGCGCATGACAATGGTTCCCTTGCCTGTGGCAAAGGCGTTGCGGATACCGGTTCTTCCAAGGATATAGCCGCCGGTCGGGAAGTCCGGTCCCTTGATGTACTGCATCAGGTCATTGACCGTGATGTCAGGATTGTCCATGACAGCAGTGATGCCGTCAATGACTTCTCCAAGGTTATGAGGAGCCATGTTTGTGGCCATGCCTACAGCAATACCGTTGGAACCGTTGACCAGCAGGTTCGGGAAGCGGGAAGGAAGAACCGTCGGTTCCTTTTCCTCGCCATCATAGTTGTCCTGCATGTCGACGGTATCCTTGTCCAGATCCCGCAGCATCTCCACGGCAATCTTGGACATTCTGGCTTCGGTATAACGCATGGCAGCGGCACCGTCGCCGTCCATGGAACCGAAGTTTCCGTGTCCGTCAATCAGCATGGCACGCATGTTCCAGCTCTGTGCCATGTATACCAGTGCACCATAGATGGAGGAATCACCGTGCGGGTGATATTTTCCCATCGTGTCTCCGACAATACGGGCACACTTCTTGTAAGGCTTGTCCGGTCCGTTGTTCATCTCGTTCATGGAGAACAGGATTCTTCTCTGTACCGGCTTGAGTCCGTCTCTTACATCCGGAAGAGCACGTGCAACAATGACGGACATGGAATAATCCAGGAAGTCTCTTCTGATTTCCCTGGACAGTTCCGTTTCCGTGATATTTCCTGGATCAAACTGGGACTCATCCCATTCCATCCGATCTTCGTTAGCCATTCAGTTCCTCCTCAGATATCGAGATTCTCGACGAAGTTAGCATTCTCAATGATGAAGTTCTTGCGGGGTTCCACTTCTTCACCCATTAACATGCTGAAGTTCTGGTCAGCTGCTTCTGCATCATCGATGGTGACACGGATCAACGTACGGTTCTTGGGATCCATGGTTGTCTCCCAGAGCTGTTCTGCATTCATCTCGCCAAGTCCCTTGTAACGCTGGATGCCAAGACCGGAACCCATCTCCGCCTTGACCTGTTCCAGCTGATGGTCTGTGTATGCATAGCGTACTGCCTGTCCCTTCTGTACCTTGTACAGCGGCGGCTGGGCAATGTAGACGAATCCGCCTTCCACAATCGGACGCATGTAGCGGTAGAAGAATGTCAGAAGCAGTGTTCTGATATGTGCGCCGTCGACATCGGCATCGGTCATGATGACGATCTTGTTGTAGCGCAGCTTTGATGTATCGGTTTCATCCAGGATGCCGCAGCCAAAGGCTGTGATCATGGATCTGATTTCAGCATTTTCAAATGCCCTTGCCTGTCTTGCCTTTTCTACATTGAGAATCTTTCCTCGCAAAGGCAGGATTGCCTGATAGTGGGAATCCCTTCCCTGCTTGGCGGAGCCGCCTGCGGAGTCACCCTCTACGATGTAGATTTCACAGATGCTGGCATCCTTGCTTGAGCAGTCCGCAAGCTTGCCAGGC
>OMUX01000044.1 GCA_900314345.1 uncultured Erysipelotrichaceae bacterium
CATGGATAAGTGACAATGAGGTTGATTCAAACCTTGTCACCTTCAGCTATGCCTATGATGAAGACAAGGATCAGGATATCGTCCTCTCCCAGAGCATGGCCGCAGGTGAAAAGCTGACCAAGGACAACATCCTGACCATCACCCTTTCCAACGGACCGGATCCGGACAAGGAATTCACCCTTCCTGATTTCACAGGCAAGGACAAGAAGGAAGTCTCCAAGTGGTTCACGGACAACAAGTTCTCCGCTGTCACCTATGCCTTCTCTCCGGATGAAGAAGTTGAAAAGGATATCTTCCTGAAATGTTCTGCGGAAAAAGGAGCCAAGGTAAAGCGTTCTGACAAGATCACCGTCACCATCTCCACCGGAACAAGTGAAGAGGAAGCAGAAGAAATCACCGTGCCTGACTTCTCCACCTCTACCAAGGCAAACATCTCCGCCTGGGGAACGACAAACAATGTCACGATCATGTTCCGCACACAGACAAGCGATACCATTGCGGAAGGAAAGTTCATCTCCCAGTCCGTCAAGGCAGGGACCAAGGTGAAGAAAGGAAGCGGCATCACCATTACCCTTTCCTCCGGCAAGGCATTGTCTGCCATTGACTATACAGGCAAGGCAAAGAGTGAAGCTGCAGCCTGGATTTCCAAGGAAGGGCTCAAGGCAGTCTACCAGGAATACTACAGCGATACTGTCGCAGAAGGATACATCATTGATCAGACGCCGAAGTCCGGTACGATTCAGTCCGGCGGAACAATAACATTCATGGTTTCAGTTGGAAAAGTCAGCATTGAAGATTATACCGGCAAGACAATTTCCGAATTCCAGGCATATATCGGCAAGATCAATGCAGGCTATAACAACAGTGCAAAGCTGACCATCAAGACAACAAAGAAAGCCTCTGACAAGAGCAGCGGTACAATCCTCTCCCAGAGTACTTCCGGAACCGTCAGTATCGGAACCGCGATTACTGTGGAAGTTGCAGATGATGGAAAGAGCACAAGCACAGCTACACCTGTTCCAACAGCAGTCACGATTGATCCTGCACTCTATCAGGCAGGGAAATCCTATAACGATCTGGTGAATGCAGTCAGTGCCGCCAACAAGAGCGGCGGAAGCTTCAATGTTAAAACCACAGGCACACAGGCAAGTGATTCCATCAAATCAGGAAATATCATCTCCTGCAGTCTCTCCGGAAATACGATCTCCTGCATCGTCTCCAGTTGTCCTGCCGCAAAGCCAACCGCCAGTGCATCACCAACCACAGCTTCTGTTCCTGATTTCACCGGCCTGACCATGGATCAGGCGAATGCCAAAGCATCCGCTGCAGGTCTCAAGGTTTACCAGAGATCATCCGTCTATGATTCAGCAGCTTCAGGAACGATTGTTTCACAGAAAACGGCAGCCGGAACAACGGTTGCCCTGAATACGACAATTGATGTCGTTGTTTCCAAGGGACCTGAACCAACACCGACTCCAACGCCAACACCTACGCCTGTCTCTACAATAACAATGCCTGTTATCACTGACATGGAATACACCATGGCAATGAACAGAACTTATGACGAAAATGTGAGCTGGATCATTTCCAAGTTCAAAGGAGCAGGATTCAATGAAAATCAGCTCAACATTCAGAAAGCCGGCACAAAGATGACAAGCGGTGAATCCGGCATTGAAAGCATCAGCCCTGATGCCAACGGTCAGTCTGTTAAAGCAGACACCGTAATCACCATTGTGATCAAGGATCCGAACAGCACCAACAACTGACCATAAAAACATCCTGGCTTCTGCACATTGCAGTACTCAAGTCAGGATGTTTTCTATTGTTTTTGATTATTCAGATATCATAATCACGTAAGTATTGCGGACATCCGACATCTTCATGGAATAGGTTCTGCCATCCTTTTCAGAGGATGTATCACTGCGGCTGCTTGCTGCATAGATATCATAGACATCCTTGTAGACGGTACCGTCAGACTGTGTTGTGCTCGCCTGTACGTACAGACGGTATTCTCCGGCAGGAAGTTCTGCCAGATCAATGGACACCGTGAAGCATGCATCGCTGATATCGTTCTGATACTCCAGCAGTTTGGCATAGTCCACAGTACATGCCCTCCCTGCACCGTCCACCGGATACTGCTGACCGTCTTCTCCTTCCAGGAAGAAGCTGTAGCCCGGCTTGTTAGCCGCACCTGTTTCTGCGCCGAACATGAATGCAAGTCCGTCAACTTTCAGTACAGAACCATCCAGCACGAGACTTTCATTGCCATAGAAGGATGTTCTGAGATATGGCTTGTTCACATCGGAGTAATCCACCTGCGAATGATTCACGCTGATCTCCAGGCGGAAGTTAGCAAGAGAGTTCGGGAAGAACCGCACATTGTAATCACCAGGTTTGATGGTTTCGAGGTTCATGGATTTACTGCTGGAGAGGAGCTGTCTGCTTTGCACGACATTACCATTTGTCAGTGTGACCTGCAGATAGTAATCACCTTCAGCCAATGTTGAGGTATCCAGTGATGCTGTCCACCCGATCCTTGTGTAATCAACGCCATCATACATGTTGATCTGGCCCGGCATATCAACCATAGTCGTTTCAAAGTCATATGCCTTTTCCTTGCCTGCAATATTCACCAGCGAAACCTGAGCTGCAACAGAAGAATCACCTGATTTCGCCGCCATGCCCTCAAAGAAGCTGACACCGGTTACCTGCAGTGTCTTGCCATCGTCCGCATACTCTGCCTTCAATACACCCAGCTGCATTTCTGCATCTGTCGATTCCGGTTGATCCGTAGGTTCAGGTTCCGGAATCAATGTGCAGCCTTCTCCGCTCTTCCAGTTTTCATAGCCGCTATCGCAGACGCAGGAATCCGTCTCAGCATCATAAGATGCGGATACTCCGCAGGACATGGCATTGATTGTCAGGCTGAGTGCACCATTGTCCGCATCAGCCGCAAGATGATAAGTCCTGCCCTTAAATGTGTAATCATCCGGCAATGCAGTACCAGAAGCATTTGTGAAGCCATCGATGTTGTAATCCGTCAAAGCACTGTAGATGATGGAGGAATCAATGAAGTATGTGCCATTTGCAAGTGTGGAAACATCTGTTGATGCTGTCCACTTCATATCATCATTGCCGTTCAATGCACTGGTTACTTCAGCCTTTGCTGCTTCATTGAAACGATCATCCAGCACTGTTACAGAAACAGATGCTGAATTCGCATCATTCACATAGATACCGGGCCGATACGTATCACCGCTCAGAACCAGCTTTCCATCTGTCCACTGTACAGATGAAACCTTATTGACCGGATCGCCGGTCGGTGTTGTCCCTGCTGTGTTGATGACTGCTGTATTGACCAGTGTCACATCCGATTTACGAACATAGCCGATGTTGCTGTTCCAGTCATAGTCCATCAGTCCAAGCCCTTTGACTGATGCCACATTGCCGCCTGTGAGATAGCTCGTAGACTGGATGGTGTAATAATCACCCACACCGGAAAGCACGGTAACCATATGGTTCTTCTGATATGCAGAACCATACGTTGTTGCATACAGTGCATCACCGCCTGCAGATTTCAAGACATTGATATTGTTATCGTTTGACACTACTGCAAGACTTGTTGTGTTGTAGTCTGTCAGGTTACCATTGTAGCCGTTGGCATACTTGTCCACTTCATAGGCAATCGCAGCCATCTTCATGCCCCAGTAGGAATCTGCCGCATACTTCACATTGACACCGGATCCCTTGTTTCCAAGCTGCGGTCCGAAGAAACGCCAGTCATTGATATCGGTATACCCTCTCAGGAAGATGCCTGCTTCTTCCCTGATGCACTGATCCACGGAAGAGAAGTATGTTGCCATGTCCGGGTTGGAATCATATGCCGCAATACCAAACAGGTTGTTGCGGTTCAATGCGAAGTTGCTGGTACCATAGCCGCTTTCCAGACATCCGATGGCAAACACCAGCAGGGAGTTCATGCCGTACTCATTGCCGGCATCCACAAATACCTGTCCCTTGCCGGTCATGGCAGAGGTTCTGCCGTTTGCCTTCACTGCCAGGAAGCTGTCCAGCACGGATGCCGGAATATTGGACTTTGTTCTCAATGGAAGGAACTGATAATAAGGGTAGTACACACCTGCAACATTGGTATAATTGCGATCCGTATAATAGGTTGTTCCGTCACTTGAATAATAAGTGCTGCCGGTTGTCATCCAGTCCGCTGCCGGGCCGATGGTGAATACCCATTCCGAAGGCCAGCTTGTAGGACCGCCCCAGCCGTTGAAGCAATGATACACAAGATCCCTGTAGTTTCCGTTCTGTTCCACACAGTAGTATGCCTGCTGTACATGCGTCTTGAACGGATATTCTTCTGCCGGTGTGATGTCATTGCCGCCAAGCCAGAGCGGGATGTCATTTGTCACTGCTGCCATCGGGATCAGATCCACATCACTCAGATTGACATAGCCATCAAAGCCATTGAGCATGACACGGACCATTCCATTGCCGTTTCCATACCATGCATATACACCCTCAAACCGCATTTCACGGTGATATGTCACA
>OMUX01000280.1 GCA_900314345.1 uncultured Erysipelotrichaceae bacterium
GTCAACAGACATCGATATCATTGTTGATCCAGGAACCGATGTAGACAGATATATCGAACAAGCAGGCGTCATTTTTCCGTTTCTGCGCAAGGAAGAAGATGTACGGAAGGGAAGGAATAATATTGAAAAGCGACATTTCAAATTCTTTTATTATTCGCCTGTGCGGCAGGCTGATTTCTATATCTTGCTTGATATTGTTTTCATGGTGTCTCCATATGACAAGGTGGTGACAAAGCCCATTTATAATAATCTGCTGATAACTGAATCTGAAAACCTTATGGTTACTATGCCCACATTAGAGTGTATTCTTGGCGACAAGCTTACAGCCTTTGCTCCGCATACTACAGGAATCCCTCTGGGAAAGAAAAAAGAACTGGAAATTGCCAAGCAGCTGTTTGATGTTGCTGTATTAGCTGAACATATGCAGGATCAGAAACAGCTATGCGGAACCTATGACAGAGCAGTTGCAGAAGAACTGTCTTTTCGTGGACTGCAACTGGATAAGGAAGCTGTGCTGAGGGATACGATCCGCGCCTGTGGCAGTGTTATCAGCCGGGGTATGTATGATCAAGAGGATTATGTGGAATACCTGAAAGGTATACGCTCACTGGCCGATCATATTCTCGGTAAAAAATTCGGCGCTTCTGTACTAGTGGTGGGTAATAATTTCATGCCTGCATAACTCGGGAACGCCTTTCCTCCTCACGTTTTCTACGTCTTTCGTTTGCTATATCTCTCAGTTCCTGTTGTTTTTCAGCAGTTGGCTGATAACGGTTGTTCAATGGCACAACCAGATCTGAACATCTCAGATAGATCAGAGCCATCATGTTATCCAGATTACGGAAGCCTCTTGCCATCTTTATCAAGGCTTTGATTGTGGTGTTTGTGGCTTCACTCTTTGAACTGTTGACCTGCAGCTCCACAGAGTTCAGGATGTTCTCCCTGTGACGCTGGATCTTTGCCGAGAGTTCCACGAACGGCTTCAGTCCGCAGTCCTCTGTTTCCTTGATCCATTTGTCCAGCTCTATTTCGGCTGTCTTCGCATCCTTCATATGTAGTATGATGCGCAGCCGTTCCTTGAATTCATGCGCCTTGTATACTTCAGGATAGCTTCCTTCCAGTATCTTCAGCTTGTCCCTCATAGAGTCATTGAGGTTCTCGGGATTCATGCCCAGTGCATACTTTGTTCCTTTGATATCTTCTGCTTTCCGCCGCATCTCATCGATGATTCTCTGGTGCTCCGGATTCAGCTTACATTTCTTCTTATTCCCGTTGTTATCGGTTCCTTCGTATGCCGCAATAATGGTCAGCAGCTCTGCCTTGCGCTTGCTCGGTCGTCCTCTTTTCGGCATTGTCTGCAGTTCCTCCAGTGCTACCCGGTATTCCTCTTCCGTGACAACCTTCTGGTTCGCAGTATTCTGACTGCCTTCAAGCTGTGCTCGGAGGCTTTCAAGGTATTCCTCCAGCTCCTTCTTTTTCTTTGAAGGCCGCTTCATGGTCTTCAGCTCAGCCATGACTCTTGCGTATTCTTTCCTGGCCTTATCCTTGGCTTCAGTCTCTTCCTTTTCCTGTTTCTCAAGGGTCTCCTGCATCTTGTTCAGATCACGGGACGCTTTGTGCTGTGCTCCCAGTCTGACCTTATCCATGGCTTCTGTAGTCCAGGAAACGACATGGAAGAAATCAACGCACCTCCGGGCATTCACGAAATACTTCTGACAACATTGATCAATCCATTTCGCGCCATCACCGGCAACTACCTCAATCGCTTCCTGTTCCTCCTTCGTCAGTGCTTCACAGAACAGGCTGAATATTTCCAGACCATTGCCGTCATGAATCCAGGCAACTCTGTTCCGGTCCAGATCATAGACTACCGTGATGTATTTGTGACCTTTCTGTCTGCTTGTCTCATCCACACAGATTCTCTTCAGGCCTCTGAGGCGCTGGCTGACATCAGGTTCGATGCGGTCATGCGCTGCCTTCAGGCAGTTGCCTACTGTTCTCCAGTTGATGTCCATGAACTGGCTTACAACGGTCTTCGGTGCATTCATAGCCAGGAAGGCTACCTCGTTATTGAACCCCTCTGTAGATCTTGTGTCATCGTCTGTCCATGGCATGTACTCTGTCAGTACGCCGTGTTCAGGACACTCTACCCGTCTCGGTTGGTAATGCAGGTACACAGGTATTCCGTTCAGCGAATTGGCTCTCCATGAAACAGACTTCTTGTCTTTGTGATCATAGATGCCAAGCTTCCTTCCACAATGAGGGCAACGCTGTTGAATTCTCTTATAAGGTCTTACAACCAGATCGATCTTGGCCCTAGAGTATTCCTCTCCCCAGCGGTGAACAGATCCTTCTGTGAACGAAACACGGTCAATATGCATTCCCTTGATATCAAGGGCTTTTGTCATTACACTAATTCCGGAAGCCATACGTATCTCCTATTCTTCTTTGGTCGGAATCAATAGTACGATACGTTTTGGTTTCTTTTCTATATTCTCTTTTAAG
>OMUX01000311.1 GCA_900314345.1 uncultured Erysipelotrichaceae bacterium
ATCTGGGCTTCCCAAAGCTCATCAACAACGCTAGAAAGACGCAGTAATGTGCCCACATCATTCTGGTCATACGGCGCATTAAACTTCTTGTTCCACGCGTTCATGGCTTTGATGTTATCCGGCTCAAGTGACTTGATCACCTTATCGGAATAGCTGCACATACCCGGATCGCCAAGAAGGAAATGGTATATCTGCTTCCTGTGCATCTGATAGTTCTTATCTGCACGTGTGGTTCCGACAGGGATTCTTTCCGGTGCAAGTTCAAACCAGCGCAAGCCTTTTGATGTGGTCGTGAGATTCTCTACACGATACGCTTGCCTACGCGCACCGATCAATGAGTTGCCGTTTACCAGCTGGGTTCCAAACCAAGGCACAAAACCACCTTCATGGATGGTATTCAGCCATAGGGAAACCTCCGCAAGTTCTACGGCGACAGGATTCAGGTCGATGCCATAGACGTTACGGTCAGCAATATACATTTTGACCTTTTGGATCTCGTTGAAACGGTCTTCATAGCCTATAATTTCCCCGGTTTCCTGCTCTTTCTTCGACACATATGCTTCGGCAAGTTGGTTGATAGCCTCGTTTAAGAAGGCGGCGCTTCCCATGGCCGGCTCGCATATCGTTAGCTGCAGGATATCATCCGCAGATTTTCCTTCCAGAAGCTCTTTCAAGGCATACTTCACCAGACACTTCGTCAAGACTTCCGGCGTGTAGTAAGACGCTGACTTCTCCCGTTCACGACCGGCAAGACGATAGATAAAGCTGCCTTTTTCGTACATACGCAGCTTACCTTTTTTCTCACCGCTCTCATAACGGACTCGCTCATCCTCCGTATACTGTGATAATTCAGATTCCGGAACGAAATAGCCAACGTCCAGTTCATTGAAGCTGTCTCCGGCACGCTTGACCTCATACAGATCCTGTTCTGCAATAAATCCTCGGTAGGAAAGCAGTGCTTCATAAACTGCCCCCATCTGGTTAATTCCAAGATTGGCATAGGAAATACGCCCACGGCGGCTGTTTTTCTTACCCGTGGACTTTGTGAGGCTCATCAGCTCAATGATTTTCAGCATGCAACTGTTTCTGAGCTTGCTGGCTGTAATCATTTTGGTATATTCCGGATCAAAGATATGGGCTTTGAGCGGAGCAATCAGAAACATATCATGAAGACTGTCTGTCCCGGTCGCTTCCTTAAGCTCCTCTTCTGTCTTCGGATAGCCGGCGTAGATCAGATCGTAAAGCTTTGCCAGCGTCTCATGGAGATAATATCCGTTACCAACTTCCGTGACCTCATCACGAATATTATCCGCAATGTCCCTTAGGCTCTCTAAAGAGTATCCAGTGTAATAGCTCTGTGCCTTGATCGGCGCATAACCAAGTTCCGGACGCGACTCGATGAAGAGCACAAAGAGCATACGGTACATATAACGCAGGCATTCCAGCGTCAACTGCCCGGCATCTACCGGATCCGCTTCCAGATCCCTGCCCAACCGGGTTTTCATATCATATAAGACTTCATTTCCGAGAAGTTCTATACTTTCTCGCAGAGCATATTTCAAATCCTGAGAAACGCCGGACGCATTTCTCTGGCTCTGCTCATCCAATTCATCCAGTAGGATTTTACCATCCTCCGGACAAAGGGAATCCTTATGCAGGAGAACAGACATAGCCTGAAGCGTGGTATTCTCCAGGCGGGAGAAGATTTCTTCCAGTTCAAACTGAAGATAACGCTTTTCGTTCCACTTGTTCCGGTCGATCAGCGCGATCTGATTCATCCCGATATACATCAGGAAACGAGGCGGTTCGCCCTGTCCGAAAAGAATCTTGGTGGCAAGTGCCTCGCCTGGCATTTCGCCAAGCACACCTTTGTACAGAGTACCGTAGGTGTCTTCTGTTACCTGAGCAGTATCAAATGCATAGCTCTCCATAATGCCGGCATCCGTCTCTGTTGATGCCATCAGTACGACCCATAGTAGAGGAGCACCATTTGCCTTCTTCATCTCCAGATAGACCGGCACCTGCAAGGTGTCATCCACCTGTACCACCTGTGGAGCTGCTTCCGGATAGCCCAGCGATTTCAGATAACTGTCTGCCAGTTCGCGGATATTCTGCAGTGTCTGCATGTTGACTGAAGAACGAATGAAACGATCATGCGCAGCATAGAACTGTGTCGCATTTCGACGCAGATTACTCCAGGGAGTACGAATCTCCTTCGATTCTTTTGCCGCCACATTCCACGCAGTAATGATATCTCCAGCATTTTCCTCAAACACAGTTGAAAAGTAATGATTGGTATAGTATTCGTTTTTATTGGTAATACCCGTTAAATCCATACTCATTTCGATACCCCTGAGAATACAGCTACAATCCTGATGTAGGGATTATCCTGTATGGTTAATGACTCAGTGACCCAGTTGATGAACTTGTTGAAAAGCTCGTCAACACTCCGTTCTTTTTCTTCCAGCTTCCTCTCATCTTCAAACAGCGTCAGCTGATAGTATTCGTGATGCTTGCTCTGAAGCTTGATCAGTTTGTCCACTTCTTTGTCCAGGAGTGGATTCATCCGATTCTGATAATCCTGGAATTTCTCTTTCAGGAAAGCTTTTGCATGCTCCACAACGTCTTCCAACAGCGTCTCAGCAGAAATTACTTCATCTTCGGTGATCGCATCCGTGTTGGACAGACTAGAAGAACGGATGCCGGTCTTTTGCAGAACTTCATTCATATCCAGTACCTTCACAAAGTTGCCGTTCTTATAGATAAGTCCAAACCACTCATCTACCAGCGGCGTGGATTTTAAGTTCGGAATGCTGCCAGATACAACATAGATAATCTCGTCAGATGCAAGTTTATTCGGCAATCCGACGATAGGTGCCTGCCCCCGATCAAATAACAGTCCAGCCTTATCATTGATCCAGTTAAATACCGGATGCAGCGCCCAAAGATACTGCGTTTTCGGCCAGGCGGTCTCTGCCATGTTGTTCTGCATGCTGCGCCGCATTTCCTGCATGCAGAATGCTTTGTCATCAGAAAGGCGCAAAGTATCTCCCGCAGGAAGTGCTTCCTCCGGAACCAATGCCCTCAACCTGCGCATCATGTCCGGTGTTACCTTAATATCTAACCCGGAGACTGTTCCGAGCTTTTCCACCGGATGACTCTCCGACTGATTCAAATATCCAAGCGCCTGCGACAGATAGTCAATGTCTGAATAGAGTGTTTCATCATCAACCGTCTTGGAATCCGCAGCCTCTTTCTCTTCAGCTTCGCCAGCTGCCTTCATCAGCTCTTCAAACGGATCAAATTCCTCTTCTCCTGAATCCAAAGTCGCTTCAAACGCTTTCTCATCAGAGCCGCTTTCAATAGCATCAATTACTACCAGCTCCTCATCCTCGATTGTGAACTTACCAAGGAGCAAAGAAGGATCGCCAATGTTCTTCAGTGCTTGCTCTTCTTTTGTGATCAAGATCTCAATAATACGCATATCACCCTTGATGCGCTTATTGTCACTCTCGATCATCATGTATCGGATATCCGGACGTTTCTGTTGACCATATCTATCGATTCTTCCGTTTCTCTGCTGGAATACCATCAGTGACCACGGGATATCGAAGTGAATTAATCTGTGGCTCAGATAATGAAGGTTCAGGCCTTCCGATGCCACATCAGAAGCAACCAGAATTCGGATCGGAGATTCTGAACGTCCAAAATTTTCGACGATTGTCTGCTGGTCCGCATCACTCATGCCGCCGGAGATTTCCTGAATTGCATTAACCGGTAATCCCAGATCTTCGCGCAAATGTTCAGCCAAATACTTCATCGTCTCGATACGTTCCGTAAAGATGACAATACGATCATCTGTTGCTTTCCGATTCCACCCATAGGCGGGATTATTCAGCAACGCCAGAAGCTTTTGATAACGGGAGAAATCCTGAGGTTTGATTCTTTCCAGTGCATCACGAAGAGACTCAAGAATTCCGATATCCTTGATCTCTCCAAACCCATATTTTTTATTCAGCTTTGCAAGCCGCGCATCGATGCTTTTGATGCATG
>OMUX01000367.1 GCA_900314345.1 uncultured Erysipelotrichaceae bacterium
ATCATGGATCAGATGGGACTCTGACATCAGCCTGTCGTGCAATTAGTCTGTATCTGGGCCAGCACAGCCTTGCGCTGTACTGACTGTATTCAGACCGTACGTACAGCAGGCGGAAGTCTGGGGAATCACAAGCCCCGGAAGCCCCGCCTTCAACGCAAAGCGTAAGGCGGGGAGGACTTCACCAATGTTGTATGGTATGACTGTTGAAGGCCCGGAATACATGGATCGATTTTCTCAAAGGATCTTAGAATTGCTGACCTTCACAGGAAATGCCCCGTTTTACAACCAGTTTTCTTAATTAAATGCCCCGTTTTGAAACTGTTTAATGGCCCGCTTGTACAACAAGTCATCCCTTAAGTGCCTTGCGGAACTTCTCTGCATCGCTTGGCTGTGCATTATTTGCCAGGTCTTCTTCCGTATCGTAGATCTGGTCCATGCTGAGCTTGTTCACATGACCGCATTCCGTGCATTTCCACTCTTCCAGGTGATCATCAAACCCGAGCTGGATATTCAGATGTGCCTGACAATTATCGCAGTACCATTCCACTCCAGGAAAACGGCGATCCAGATCGTCCCCGTCATAGACGTCATAATACTGTTCCGGATGGAACAGGTAGTTGATCTTGTCTTCCAGGGTATTGTCCTGGCCTTGCTGTCTGTTGACGGCGATGAAATTACTGCGGTAGACACGCAGCACTCTGCCGGATTCATTTCTTAAAAGACCACCGATGAGCAGCCACAGCCATGCATTGCACAGACCTTCAAAGCCGTTCTGATTTAACTGATAGGCACAGTTATACACAATGCCTTCAAAGGATTCCGGGCTCATGGCAAAAGGTTCATTCAGCCACTTGTTCTCAGACAAAGCCTTCCTTTGTTCAATGAGGAGATACACTTCATCCATGACCTTGTCATAAAGCATGGACTGCTGTGGTTCATCCATTCTTCCAAGCTGCTGCCGTGCATTCTCCTGCAGTGCCGGCATCAGAGTCATGTCACTGACCATGTCCTGGGCAATGCGCATCTGTATCTCATGGGCAGCTTCCCGTTCCTTTTCCTGGTTGCCCTGTGCCGTGCCGCACAGTCTTCCAAGGATCTGCGATACCCTGGTGCTTCCTCCGGAATAAAAGTGATCATTGTATTTCATTGCATGGATCATGCGTTCACTGTCAATATATTCAGCAGGCTTCTTTTCCCTGCTTTCTTCTTCTGCAACAATGAGTCCCGGAAACCATTCTGCAAGCAGATCCATCTGTCCCGGAGTCTTCTCACTCAGAACCTCATGATAAAAAGGCGCGATGCAGCCAAAACGCAGGTCCGTCTGATATCTCCGGTATTCATTCTTCATATTCCAACAATAGATCATGGATGATTGTTCTGCAATTGCATCAGAGCCTTCAGATTCATCATCTGTCTCTGCAGCTGTGCCTCTTCTTCCTGCAGACGTTTCAGGGCGTCTTCCATGATCGATGCATGATCGCTGTCTTCTTCCAGCAGCTTCCTGATTTCCTGAATGGAAAGGCCTGCATCACGGTAGGTCAGAATCCGTTTCAGTGTTTCCAGCTGTTCTTCACTGTAGAGCTTGCTGTTGACCTGATGTTCCAGAGGTTTCAGCAAGCCGATGCGGTCATAGTAGAACAATGTCTTCCTTGTCACGTGCAAAGCAGCACAGACCTGTGTTGTCGTATATGTTCTGTTCTGCCCTACACGTTCCTTCATGCCTTCAAGGTAGTGAAACAAGAAGGACATTCCCATGCCCAAAATGTTTCCAAAACTCCTGAGAAACATTGTATTGACCGTTCCTCGGGGAACGGGAATACGTTGAGAGCAGAAAACCGAGGGAAATGACAATGAAAAGAACAATGTGCGTATTACTGCTTTCTGCATCCCTGCTTCTCATGTCCGGCTGTTCCTCTGCAGACTCTGCCGGCAGTGCTGCAGAAGCCGTTGAGAATGCTGCTTCCGAAATCCAGGAGAAAGTTCAGGAAGAGACGTTTGTCCAGAAGACATCCAGTGACAAGCATCTTTCCTATGTGAAGAAATATATCGGAATGAATGCCGCAGCTGTGGGATATGACTCACTGGGCGGCGAAAGAAGAGATGAAGTCGGCGAAACCAACGTCAGGATTATTTTTGTCACCGAGGACGGTACCTACATCGGCCAGACAGATGAAGAAGCAGAAGGCATCAGCTCCAAGGACCTTCTCAAGGACTATGTTGTCACAGCTCAGGATCCTGTGCCGAATACTGAAGTGCATATCGAATTCCAGAAGGATTCAGAAGGCAATGAATACAGCCTGACAGACTGGAAGAGCATCGATGAGATCGTGCTTGCCGTGAAAAAGGTCGGAAGCCTTGGCAATGGTCCATCACTGACTCCGATCGCACCGTCACCCGACAAGCATACATACTATAGTCGGGACTATGTCGGGAAAAAACTGCATTCCATCGGCTATGAATCCCTGGGCGGGGTTTATCTGGATGAATACGGAGACGGACATATCCAGCTCGATATCATCACGGATGATGGTTCCTATGCTGACTATGCAGACCCGACAGTTCTGCAGCAGTATGTCGTCACAAGCCAGTCAGTGGCGCCAGGTACAGAGCTGGATCTTGTTTATAACACATATTCCGATGGCACGGAATCCGGTCTTGTGGATTCACAGAACATCGACAGCATCACCCTGAATGTGAAGAAAATCAGCGGGTAAGGCCTTACATTTCTTCCTTTCGATGCATGATTATCAGCTTATTGACTTTGTATGGTATCATTGTCGGGCATTAAGCACGAAAGGATTAATCAATAAGTAATGGCTGAAAACCTTACATACCGTGTCTTCTTTGACACAGATACAGACAGGGAATTCATGATCCACCCCGGGAAGTTCTCCGCAAGGGAGATTCCGGCAGAGTGGAGAAGCAAGGACAAAGCATCCAAGGTCGCCAAGACCACCCAGAGTCAGCTTCGTTCCTATCTGTACATCATGGAGACAAATACCGAAACAAACCAGATCCGCTATTTCCGCAATGACGGAAAGACCGAGGTCTCTTCTGTAAACAAAGTGAATGTCTCCGGGATCAAGAACATCGACCGTGCCCTCATGGACAAGGAAGAAAAAACCGAAGTCAAGAGTGAACCTGTACAGGCTGTCGATAAGCAGGCAGTTCCTGCGCCTGCTGTGAAGAAGGAACAGCCCAAGGCTGCACCTGAAACAAAGCCGGTACAAACTCAAAACACGCAAGCACAAGCTGAGCCTAAGCCTGTACAGACAGAAACAAAACCTGTTTCCAGGCCCGCAAATGCTGTCGTACCGAAGGTGGAGATTCCGGAGGATCTGTTTGAAACCACAGCAGAGTTTATTGAAATCTGCCGCGGCATTCCTGTCATGATCTCCGATCTCTGCAACTCCCTGTCCCGTGAGGACCAGGCAATCTCCGATATCCTGCATTATATTGAGCTGCATGATGACATCTCTCCGGAAGAGACCGCATCCCTTGTGGCAAGCATCCATGCCCACAGAGTGGAAAGAAGGAAGATCAAGGACCAGTTTGATCTTCTGGTTGCCATCCGTACGGATATCTCCTCGGCAAGCGGGAATCATCTGGACATGCCCAATGTCACACGTATTACAAAATCCGTCATGGGTGACAGGAAGTATCGTCCGAGAATCATCAATGACATGCAGGAGGAAATGGAAAACCACAGCATTCCTGCAGAACAGCCTGTGACAGAAGAGGCAGCTGCGCCTGTGATTCCTGAAGTGAAGGAAACAGTGGTTCAGCCAGTTTCTGAAGCACTGGAAAGGAAAAAGACAAGACGCCTGCCCCGAGGCAGAAG
>OMUX01000211.1 GCA_900314345.1 uncultured Erysipelotrichaceae bacterium
TCAGAGCTTTTTAACACCAGACCCCAAGCGGTCCGGACTTGTGGAGCATCCGGACGTAGCTCACGGCAACGTAGTCTCTTGCGAGACTTAGGCTGATCAAGTAGGCTTACGGTTTCCCGCAAGCCCCGCCCTCAACGAACCTTGTTCGTAGGGCGGGGTTCTTGACTGCCAAGTCTATTCCTTCCTGTTTTCAGTCTTCAAATGCATCACAATGCTATCTAAGAGTTTATGATCGGCGGTTCGCTTGTAACGCTTCGGCGAAGAAGAAATACCGGTGAGTCAGTATATCAGTACCATTAAGGTGACTGTAGCTTTATCCCCGAATAGAAGGAGTTCATGAACAACTCTGAGCTCTCGCATTTACGCCGCGAAAGCCTGCTGTCAAGGGAAGAAGGCGATGTAGAATCATTTCTTTCCCAAGACATAGTCTTGGCCCTGCCAAAGGCGTCTTACAGTCGTCTGGAGCCCCTTGGAAGTACCATTATGGAGTTATGCGAGTCAATGCAGTACATTTCACCATGTTCATGAACATTTACTGCTGGTCCCGTATCCGCTGACATGGCACTTTTTGGTCGCCGATCGAAGTTTGGAGTCATAAAGCCACTTCCATGTTTTTTCATTGATCTCCGTTTTTATACCTTGCACCCATGATGGTTCCTCTTTCCTCAGTCTCAGCATAAGATCTTTCCTCAATAATTTCCATGTTTTGAGCTATTCGGTCATTTAGAGGGCTAATTGGTAAAATCCGAAATCCATTTACACAGCTTTGTGATTAACTCTGCTGAGAAGCATAGCGAAGGAAATCATCTCAAAACATTCCGGGATATTTCATTCCCTGTTTATCGTTACTCTGATTACATGCAGCCTCATAGCGAATTTGATATAAAAATCAGCAAACAGTGTTTATGTTCCCGCAAACGGCTTGTTGGGAGTTTCCCAAGTCCCTTGGAACTGTGCTTGCGCACAGGAACTTTCAATACAGTGGAAAACATGCAGCGGAAATTTGCTGCTGTAGTCTCTGCATTCTGATCTCAGCGGAAATAGCGGAAAATCCAGCGGAAATCCTGTTCCAGTTCATGCCATTTCGTTCCGTTTCCATATCCGCAGCGGAAATATCGTTCCGCTTAATTCCATATAAAACGGCTTCGCTATCAGCTTAACTGAAATTCCGCTGATTATAAGCCGTTTTGTAGTTTCCGTTGGCGTCCCGGACGGAGCTTATCATACTCAAACTGTGGCTTAGTCAAGTCATTATTTAGTTGACAGCGGGAAAGTCCCCTGCTTTCCTTGCTTCAGTTCAGATTCCGGATTCTTTCCAGGATCATATCCTGAGTCTGGTTCATATCAGAGACCAGCTGACTGATATCGCCGAGGCCGTTCAATTCTGCAGTCTGCTGGGAAATGAATGTTCCTTCCAGCTGAATGATATGGCAGGCATTATCATCAATTTCATCAAGTCCCTTTGTTGTATAGACATCACAGCTGTCCGTGATTTCATAACAACTATAGGAGTTTGTCTGCAATGTATAGAGATCTCCTGTCTCATGATGCAGGGATACCAGGTAGTTCCTGTCTTTCCGCATCGGAAGGCTCAGGCCAAGGGAGTTCTGAGCTGTTGTCCCGTCTGTGTAATAGACCATTTCATAGCTTTCAACAATCCGGATTCTCTTTCCTTCCAGCTTTGTGTCTCCTTTGTATACTTTGTTTACCTGTACGGTTGTCACTACGCCTCTTGCATTCACATTCTTTTCAACCGGAACAACAGAAAGCACGGTTCCTTCCTCAAACAGCTGCTGGTATTTCCCGCTGTCTGCAGCATAGTCAAATACCGCTGATTCCGGATCCAGGTTCACGCGATAATCCGCAAACATTTCCTCACTGTCAGTGTACTGGTATGTATTTCTGCTGAGCATGCCTGCAGCTGCAGGAAGCACAAGAGAGAGAAGGCACACCACAGCAGAGCTTTTCAGCTGCATCTTACAAGCCTCCTGTCTTCGATCTCATAGATCTCATCGGATACTTCCTTCACTTCGTGAATGTCGTGATTGACATAGACGATGATCCGGTTATCCTGCTTCAGCTGCTGCAGAAGATCAATCAGGATCTTCTTGGACTTCTGGTCCAGGGAATTGGATACCTCATCAAGAAGAATGATGTTCTGGTGCTCCATGACTGCCTGAATGATGCCAAGCTTCTGCTTCATGCCAAGAGAATAGTCAGAGACTCTCTCATTTGCGGCATCCTTCAGGTCAAACATCTCCATCCATTTCAGGATCTGCTTCTGATTGATTTCTCCTCTGAATCCAGCCAGCCAGGAAAGATTCCGAAGACCGCTCATGCTGTTGAGGAACTCCGGTTTTTCAATGCAGGCACCGATATTCGCCTTGCTGAAATCACCCTTATTCAGTTTCTTTCCATTCAGCATGATCTTTCCGGAAGAAGGTGTCAGTAAGCCTGCCAGCATCTTGAGGTACACAGACTTGCCTGACCCATTGGGTCCGATGATTCCCACGATCTCTCCGGAATGCATCTTCTGATCCACATGCTCCAGAACCGTATGTGTTCCGAATTTTTTTCCAAGATCCTTGACTTCAAGCTCCCTCATGACTGACCTCCTGATATGTGAACCTTCTGCTGAAAAAGAAGCAGACTGCAGCAAGCACAAGTATGATTGTGATAACAACGGCATCCGCTGTCGGCAGTTCCACCAGTGCTACTTTCTCGCCAGTGGTGTAATAATCGACTACAATCCTTAGCAGCATATCCAGGACGATCCCCACTGCCGAGCAGAGTGTGTACCTTCCGGAAAACAGATAACCAGTATCCTTGAGCAGTGTGAAAAGCATAGGATACAGGAACATGCGCATAATGGTCTGCCATAGCATGACCTGCCTGGGATAGTGCAGAACCAAAGCAGTCAGCAATAAACAGACAACCGACGCCAGGGAATACAATGCACTGAAGAACAGATCATACAGCACCATCTTCCGAAAAGATGCCGTATCTCCAGGTGTGCGGATCCGTGCAAATATGTTGAAGCATCCGTTGTACAGATCCGCCTCTGCAAGAAGGAGAAGCGGAATTCCCGGCAGAAGATAAATACTCGTAAAGGTAATGCGGAGGATATTTTCCTCAAAGAAGGAGATGTGTTCAATCAACAATGATGCTTTCACAATCAGCATCAGGATATTCAGAATGCTGCAGATCAAGAGTCTTGGCTGTCTTAAAAGATATTTCATGAAAGAATATCCTTTCCTGCCCTCACCCGGATCCATTTCATGAGTACAAGTCCCAGTGCCAACGGTGTCAGGGTGATGGCTATCATGGTGGTCCTTGCGGAAGCAAATCCACCTGCCTGATTCAGCAGTATTGCATTGTAGTAGCTGAAGAGTTCAGCACCAGGAAGAATCGCACAGAGAACCACCCCGACAACCATGAACACAAACGGAATAAAGCGGATGAATCCCGCTCTTCTGATATACAGGGAGGATAGCATCCCTGCCAGGGAAAACACCACAGCCCATAGTACTGCCATCAGGATATACCAGAACAGATACAGAAGCGGATGAACATAGTAGAAATATGGTGCCTGTACATCATATGCAATGGATACACCCGGGACAATCCTCATGCCGGTGAAAGCATCAAATACAAGAAGCGACACAAAGCACGTCAGATAGAACAGCAGTGTATATCCTGCAGAAACAAGCGCACCCTTCTTCATCCGTTCCATAAGAAACTTATACGGGTTCATTCTGGTGAAAATCTTGTCGGATACAGGTCGATAGTAGCTGAAATGACCTGCTGTAAGGATTCCGATCAGGATAGGAAGGTACCAGGCAACGATATTCTGGATGAAGGTGTCCCCTGCACGATTGAGAAGATACAGATCCAGAAGATGTACATCCCTTGTCCTTACTGCATCCAATGCTGCGCCAGTCTGAAGGATAACTGCAGAAAGCACTACAAGAACACATCCTTTTCCAAGATTCCGCTTTGAAAACTGCAGTTCCTTATATGTTCCCGCTTTCTTTCTGTTCATGATATGCAGTGCCCCCTCTGGAAAACGGCCGCTTTGCAATGATTGTGTACAGCCAGGTCCTTTCATCACGATTATAGTAGCATCGCCTTTATGGAAACCTTAAGTTTCACTTAAGCGCAGGATGCGTCCGCTGCAGACTTCACAAACTGCACACTGATGTTTTCCTCCTCGATACTGTACGTTTCGTTTCCATATCCGCAGCCGACCGCAGCGGAAATATCGTTCCGCTTCATTCCATATAAAAAACGGCTTCACAATCGGCTTTATTGAAATTCTGCTGATATATGAGCCGTTTCTGCAATTTCCCGTTGGTGCACCTGGCGGCACTTGTGATGCTCAAATAATAGCTTAGGTAAGCCTTTTTCCAGGAAACAGCGGAAATTATAGCGGAAAAGTTCCGGTTCCAGAAATCATAAGATGCACCTTCATGATCACTTGCTCGTTGCAGCAGTACCGTCAGTGAACTGGTTCAATGCAACCATAGTATCCTCGTTCATCAGTCTGAAGTTTTCATTCAGCTCCTGAGGTGTGGCATCACCATTGTACATAAAGACTGTCTTCACCTTCGGAACCTCAGTGTATGTATGGGTGATCGGGATGATTTTCGTGGTATTTCTCCCGAACAGCTGATTGCATCGGGTGGTCGGCAGAATGAGATA
>OMUX01000281.1 GCA_900314345.1 uncultured Erysipelotrichaceae bacterium
GCTATCCTTCCCAGCTTTCCGGCGGACAGAAACAAAGAGTGGCAATCTGCCGCGCCCTGGAGATGCATCCCAAGGTCATGCTGTTTGATGAACCGACTTCAGCCCTGGATCCGGAAATGGTGCGCGAAGTACTGAACGTGATCCTGGAGCTTGCTGAGGAAGGCATGACCATGGTCATCGTCACTCACGAGATGAGCTTTGCAAGGGCAGTGGCAGACAGGGTGATCTTCCTGGAAGGCGGGAAGATCGAAGAAGAAGCATCGCCTGAGGAATTCTTTGAACACCCGCAGACAAAGCGGGCACAGGAATTCCTGCAGACATTCACCTTCAATAAAGAAAGAAAACAGGATTGATCCTGAAAGGAAAGGCAAGAAAACGATTATGAAGAATCTCAATAAGATTGCAGCAGTATTACTTGCATCAACATTGCTTGCCGCATGCGGTTCATCCAGCACGGCAGCGGCATCTGCTTCATCCGATGCATCATCCACGGTCTACCGCAGTGTGGAGGAGATCAAGAAGGACGGTACGATCAGGATCGGTGTATTCTCTGACAAGGCACCGTTTGGCTATGTAAATGTCAATGGTGAATACGATGGCTACGATGTTTACTTCGCAAACAGGATTGCCAAGGATCTTGGTGTCGAACCGGAGTTTGTCTCCCTGGATCCGGCAGCCCGCATTGATGCGGTCAATACCGGCAAGGTTGACATCACCCTGGCCAACTTCACAGTCACGGATGAGCGTGCAGAGAAGGTGGACTTCGCACTGCCTTACATGAAGGTACAGCTTGGCGTGGTATCTCCTGATTCCAATGTCATCACGGATGTACAGCAGCTCATTGATAACAATGAAGAGATGATCATTGCCAAGGGAACAACAGCAGAGACATACTTTGAGGACAACTATCCGGATCTCAAGCTGCAGAAGTATGATGCCTACGCAGATGCGTACAATGCACTGCTGGATGGAAGAGGCGCTGCCTTCTCCACGGACAATACGGAAGTTCTTGCATGGGCAAAGTCCAATGCAGGATTCACGGTCGGTATTACAGCACTTGGCGACGTGGATACGATCGCTCCGGCTGTTGCCAAAGGAAACAGTGATCTACTGAACTGGCTCAATGATGAAATCAAGTCTCTTGGGGAAGAGAACTTCTTCCATGAAGACTATGAGGCAACCCTGCGTCAGGCTTATGGTGATGACGCAAGCCCTGATGATATCGTTGTTGAAGGCGGGGAAGTGAAATAATCAATCATCAATCAAAATGGCATCCGGATTCCGGGTGCCGTTTTTACGGTCACAGGAGAACCGGTATCATTGTTTTTCTCTTTCACACAGAGAATTCAGATCAATATCAAGCTCTTCCTTTCCAGAGCAGGAGGCAGGCTTTTCCATTTTCTTTTTCTGAATCAATTGTTCCAAAGCAGGATTCACCGTTTCCGGTTTGTTTCTTTGCCTTATACCGGGGTGGATATATGTCCATATTCAGCTGGCACACAAATACGAAGCTGCAGAGATACGGAAGTAATTTCAGAATGATTGTGAAAGCCTTTTCCTTCTGAACAAGCATAAAAAAGTTATGGTTTCTGTTGTCTGAAACAGACAAATGAAATCAGATGTGCTTGTGCTAGATTTAACAAGCAAGTTGAGGGAAAAGATATGAAGAAGAGTATTGCAGTTCTCATGAGCCTCATGATGGCACTGTCTGTCAGTGCCTGCGGCTCTTCCTCTGCAGCATCCAGCAGTGCAGCAGAGACAACAACAGCAGCTTCCGGACTGAGCGGTTCCTACACAGAGACCGTCAAAGGAAGAAATGCGGACATGAGTGTCACGACAACATTCACGGACGGAAAGATCACATCCGTGGAAGTCGGGGACAACGAGGAAACAGAAGGCATCGGTACCCAGGCCATTGATGATGTGCCTGGCAGGATCGTTGAGGCAAACAGCCTGGCAGTGGATGCGAGCACCGGTGCAACCATCACCAGTGATGCCATCAAGGAAGCAGTTGCGGCTGCCATCACAGAGGCAGGCGGTGATCCTGCAGAGTATGGCTATGGCCAGGAGGCCAGTGCTGAAAGCAGCACTGCAGCAGTCACTTCCACAAAGGAACTGAGCGCTGATGTCGTTGTTGTCGGTGCGGGCGGTGCAGGTCTTTCTGCAGCACTGACTGCACAGGATGACGGCGCAAGTGTCATTCTTCTGGAAAAGGCAGCCAATGTCGGCGGTGTATCCGTCATTGCCGGCGGACCGATGGGTATTGATTCCCAGGATCAGAAGGAAGCCGGCGCAACAGACTTCACGGTACAGGATGTGCTGAACTACTGGCAGAGCTATAACTGCTGGATGGACAACGGCCAGCTGTTCTACAACGTATCTTCCAGATCCGGTGAAACCATCGACTGGCTGGAGGATGAAGGCATGCTGTTCACATTCGTTGGCAATGCACAGTCTGCCCACAAGGATGGCTATCCGACATACCACATCTTTGAAGATCAGGACAACAAGGCAGCTTATTTCCAGACTCTGGCTGACAAGTTTGTCTCCCTGGGCGGACAGCTGTACATGGAGACACCGGCTACGGAACTGATCGCTGACGGTGACAAGGTGACTGGTGTCAAGGCTTTGTCAGCTGACGGTACAGAATACGATATTTCCTGCAAGGCAGTGGTTCTTGCCACAGGCGGCTTTGCCGGAAACAAGGAAATGATGGAAGAGAAGATCGGCTGGGATGCTGAGGCATTCACCACAGGCACACAGACCGGTGATGGTGCAACCATGAGCCAGGCCATCGGTGCCGGTGTGGGCAAGACCATCCAGCAGTGGCATGGTGTGACTTCCTTCTCCGGTATCCAGACAGGCCAGGGCAAGGATGAGATTGCCAAGGCCATCTACATGCCGACATCCGTATGGGTGAACCAGAGTGCCGCAAGATTCGCTCCGGAGGATCTGAACTACGATACAGCACTGTGCTCCAACGCAGCTGCTACACAGGGTGATCATTTCTTCTCCATCATGTCCGATGACATGGTCAAGGCTGTGGAAGAAGGCGGTGCACAGGAGCTTGGTGTTACGATTCCGGTTGCCTATGAACCGACCATCCCGATGTTCTCCATTGATGAGCCATGGACAGAGTTCCGTGCAGCACTGGAGGACGGTGTGAACAACGGTCTTGTCTTCAAGGGCAATACGGTTGAGGAACTGGCTGAGAACATGGGTGTTGACGCAGCTACACTCAAGCAGACCATCGAACAGTACAATGCATACTGCGACAACGGCAAGGATGAAGTCTATGGCAAGGATGCACAGTATCTGAAGTCTCTTGGCGAAGGCCCTTACTACGCAGTGAAGGCACAGCCGGTATCCCTTGGCGGCATCGGCGGTGTCCTGGTCAACTCCAACCTGAACGTCATCAAGGATGACGGCAAGGTCATCAACGGACTCTATGCGGCAGGTGCTGATGTCGCAGAGATCTACAACAACAGCTATCCGCTTGTCGAAGGTGTCACGATGATGATGGCACTGACCGGCGGCAGACTGGCTGGCGAGCAGGCAGCTGCACTTGCCCAGGGCAAGACAGCAGAGGAAGTCAGGAACAGCGGCGAGTTCTACAAGGACGGCGAACTGGTCTACACACCGGCTGAAAACTGAAGCTTTGATTCTGAAGGACAGGGGAAATTCCACAGGGATCTCTCCTGTCTTTTTGTGTATCTGCTAATATTGTCATATGAAGGAAAGACTTTTTGATCTCATTGTTTCCTGCCGCACACTGCAGGAATATACAGATGCGGCTGCCAAGGTGATTCATAATCCGTTCTGGATCATGAACAGTTCCTTTTCATTGCTTGCCTGGTCGCATAACCCTGATACAGAGCGTTATCTGAAGATCTACCGGCAGAAGAACAATACCGTTGGTCATGTACAGGAATGGATCGACAGCGGACTGTACAGCAGGATTGAGGAAAACGAAAAACCGGTGCGTCTGTATGATGAGGACTTTGAGCAGGACCTGATCGTAACGGACATCATGGTAGGCAAACAGCGCAAGGCAAGGGTGACGGTGTTTGCAGAACACCCGGTATCCGATGAAATCATCATGGAGCTGTGCAGGGGTGCCTCTGTCTATCTGCGCAATGAGGAACTGTCGGACAATGCAGGTCCAATGGAGTATCTTCTTTCCTCCAGTCTGAACGGAACTGTCTTGTCTGAGGAAGAAACAAAGAGAATCCTGAATGAAGCCGGCCTTGCACAGCAGGCAAGGAAATACAGGATTGCCTGTGCAAGGGCAGATATTGAGAACACGGACCAGCGCATGGCTTCCCAGGCGGCGCTGCTCATGGAAGTAAGAAAGCGGGATCCTGCACTGATCGGTTTGATGTATGGCGGGTATGCGGTATTCCTTGAAACAGAGAATCACTTTCTTCATCCATGGCTGACAGATCATTACTCTGCCGGGTACAGCTGGTACTTTGAAAAGACGGATGAGATTTCAGCCAGGTACAGACAGGCATTGTTTGCTCTTCAGAATGGCCCGGAAAACGAGAATTCCTTTGATTCATGTGCGGAAAGCTATGCCATGTCTCTGCTGGAAAAGGAAACGGATCCTCATACACTGATCATGCCTGAAGTACTGGCATGCATGGAATACGACAGGGAATGGAAGACGGAATATTTCCATACCCTTGAGGTATACATGGCATGCGGGGAATCCAAGGCAGAGACATCAAGAAAACTGATGATCCATCTCAATACGGTGAAGTACCGTCTGAAGCAGATGGAAGATCTGTTTGGTATTGATTTTGACAAAGACAGGGAATTACTGCAGCTGTCCATGGCTGTGATGCATTATCTCAATGCATCAGATCAGCTTTGACAGGAATGCCTTTGCAAGTCCAAGGAAGATGAAGAAGCCAAGGACATCGGTGGCGGTTGTGACAAAGATGCTGGAGGAGATTGCAGGGTCTGCGTGAAGCTTCTTAAGCACCACCGGCACAAGGAAGCCGAAGGTTCCTGAAACAACGAGATTTCCGATCATGGCGATGAAGATGATCACGCCTAGCCATGCATTGCCGTATACCAGCCATACAATGATGCCTGTAACAAGACCGCAGGCTGCACCGTCCACAAGACCAAGCAGGATTTCCTTGAACAAAGGCTTCTTTGCCTTGTCCCATGAGATGTCACCATTGGCAAGATCACGTACCAGGATGGACATGGTCTGTGAACCGGCATTGCCGCCCATGCCTGTGACAATGGTCATGGTGGCGGAAAGTGCTACCACCTGGGCGATGGTGGATTCAAATGCCTTGACGGTGAAGCTTGCAAGGAAGGCAGTGGCGAGGTTCACCAGAAGCCATGGCAGTCTCAGCCTGATGGATTCCGCAAGTGAAGTATCCAGGGATTCCTCACCGGAAACACCAGCCATCTGCAGCATATCCTCGTTGGCTTCTTCCTGGATGACATCGATGACGTCATCGACGGTGATGATGCCAAGGATCCTGTTGGTGTTGGAGACAACGGGAATGGACTTCAGGTCGTACTTGGAGACAAGGTGTGCCGCTTCTTCCTGGTCTTCTTCCGGCCGTACGGTAATGACATGGGTATCTTCAATATCTCTTAAGAGATGATCTTCGGGTTCAGAAAGAAGATCCCGCAGATCGGCACTGCCGGTCAGCTGTCCTGCAGAGTTTGTGACATAGATGGTTTCAATGACTTCCGAACGGGCACCGATCTCCCGGATCTTTTTCAGAGCATCGGAAAGTGTCAGGTCTTCACGCAGTGCAATGTACTGCGTGGTCATGATGCCTCCGGCACTGTCATCCGGATAGTTCAGAAGGTCCGTGATGATCTTCCGGTCGCCGGCCTTCATGAGGTTCAGTACGTCCTTCCGTCTTCCGATCGGGAAGTCGGAAAGCATATCGACGATATCATCCTTCTGCATGTAGCCGAAGGCAACCAGCAATCTCTTGTTATCCAGTGTTCTTGCCAGGCGGATTCTTTGCTTGTCCTCTGCCTGTTCCATGAGGTAGGCAAGGTCATCCTCTTCCATCAAGGAAGTCAGCTTCTGCAGGTCTTCACTGTCCCATTCCTCTGTTTCCTGGGCAATATCAATCGGTTCATGTTCAGAGAAATAGGTCTGAAGTCTTTCACGGTCTCCTGCTTCACAGATTTCCAGCAGTTCATTCTTCTTTTCTTCTTCTGACATGCATGTACCTCCGGGAGTATGCATTCATTTTACTTTGCATTTGTAAAATCAAATGACAGGAATGCACAAATATTGGGGATTAAGAATCCATGTGTGAAAAAACAGGCGGAAAGGAAAGCAAGAATCATAGCCTGAACAGATCGTCAATCGATACAAGAACAGCGTTTTCTTCAGCTGCTCTGCGCTTCACAGGCTCACTGAATCCGGATCTGCTGAAGAAATAAAGATAATAACGAGTGACATTCGGGAATGCTTTAACTGCATTGATGGTATCGTCATAATCTTCCATGACAAACGGTGTATTCTTGAATTTGCATTCACAGAAAATACCTTGTTTTCCATCTTTGGAAAGTCCAAGGATGTCTACATCATCCTGTGCTTTTAAAGCAGGATTGCTGCCCCACCATTTTCCAAGATAATAAGGAATGAAGGGGAGCTTACCAGCTTTTGCCACCCGGACAAGGTATTCCTGACAGATGCCTTCAAATGTCAGCCCCATGTAGTCAGAAAGGTTCTTTGAGATTTCTTTTGCGGCATCCTGCGGCCCCAGCAGATCATAGTAATTGTGATTGGAAAATTCGAACTGATACCAGAATCTGAAGAAATTGTCTTTTATTTTATAGATTGCATTCTTACTTTTCTCTGAATCTCCACAAGGAACAGTTTTTTCAACAAGGCGCAGATTCTGCAGTGTGATCAGATACTTGCTGACCTTGGTGCGGTCTTCATGAATCCGGTCTCCGATTCTTGTGGGTGTATTAATGCCCTGTGATATTGCGGTGAGAATACTGTTGTACACTGCAGGCTCTCTGGTTTCCATACGCAGGAAAACCTGAGGCTCATCTTTCAGAAAGGCTCCGTTTCTAAGCAGATGTTGTTCGAGGTTCTGCTCAATCGAAAGCGTCTCATCGAAGGCAATCAGATACCGGGGAATACCTCCGAGAATTCCGTATGCAAGCAGCTTATTCACATTGGAAT
>OMUX01000355.1 GCA_900314345.1 uncultured Erysipelotrichaceae bacterium
CATAGACCGTCATGGTCGGAAACAGTGCATAGCTCTGGAAAACGATACCTATGTTCCTCTTTTCAATCGGCACGTCCGTGATGTCCTGGTCATTGACATACACACGGCCGTTGGCCGGTGTGATGAAACCGGTGATTGTTCTGAGCGTCGTGGTCTTGCCGCAGCCCGACGGTCCAAGGAATGTAAAGAACTCCCCTTTCTCCACATTGACATTGATCTTGTGCAATGCCTCAAAGTCACCGAATCTGACAATGATGTCTTTCAGCTGAATCATAATGAAATTCTCCCTCTGTTATGAGATTAACATATGGCGGACTTCTGCAGTCCGCCATATTGTGAATCAGTTTGATTATTGCCTCTTATTCAGCAGCCTTCTGTGTCAGGGTAGCCCAGTCAAGGTTGTCCCAGTCAGGCTCTGCAGCTGCTTCGCTGGCATCCTTCCAGTAGAAGCCGAGGTTTGTCATGATGTTTGTCCACTCGGAGACATGTGCACCGACATACTCTGCATATGTCATCTCTGTGCCTTCCACCTTGTTCAGAGCGAAGTTCGGCAGTGTGTAGATCTCAGGGATATCATCGCCATAGACCATGCTTGCTGCTTCGGAGTTGCAAGGGAATGTATCGAAGTTCTCAGCCCATTCAGCCTGTACTTCAGCACTTCCGAACCAGTCTGCGAATGCCTTGACGATCTCAGTCTGTTCATCCGTACGGTCAGCCTTGTCCAGGATGCCTACATACTCAGCGATGTAGTATGTACCGTCATCGATGTCAACCAGTGCCCAGTTGTCCGGTGTGATCGGGTTGTCGCTTGTTTCAGCAGCGGCATCAATCTGGCCATACAGAGCAGAGGAGTAGAATTCTGTGATCTGTACATCGCCCTTGTTGAGCGGTGTGAAGCCGTACTTATAATCATCATCGCCGCTGAATGTTCCGTCAGCGCAGAACTTCCAGAGTGCCTTCCATCCGTCAACGGAGATGCCGCCTGCCGGGGATTCCGGATCAACGAAGGAATACAGCATTGCTGCGTTGATGTTGGAGTTTGTGGTTCCGCCGACCTTGTTCTGACGGTACCAGCTGTACTTGTCATTCACCATGTCAGCCCAGTGTGCATAGTGAGGAACTTCACCGTTTGTGCCAAGATCATCCGTTCTGCACAGCATCAGGATGTTCTGGACAACCAGACCGTACGCCTTGCCAGGATATGCATAGTCGCCGACGGTGTCTGCCCAGCTAGGTGTCCAGTCCACAAGGCTGAGGTTTTCATATTCGCCTCTTGTGATCTGGCCCCATCTTGTTTCATTGAGACCGAAGATCAGGTCGCCGTCCTTGTTATTGTTGGCTGCTTCAACTGCCGCAACATCACCGGAGATGACACTGTTGTCATCGATGCTGATGTTGAAGCCTGCTTCCTTGGCCTTGTCAATCAGCCAGGTTGTACGCTCTGTAGAGTTGGAATTGGAATAGATGCGGATAGTGTAGCTGGATGTGTCCAGATCTGCCGGAGCAGCTGCTGTTGTTGTTTCAGCAGGTGCCTCAGATGCAGCGGTGGATGCTGCTGCAGAACTGCTGCCGCACCCGGCAAGCATGCCGGCTGCCAGTGTCACTGCAAGAAGCTTTGAAACACTTGATTTCATGATTTCTTTTCCTCCCATTGTGGTATTGGTGATTGTTTACAGAATCATTATGTTCTGTAAATACTAAGTAAATTATTGTTCACCTCCGTCTTGAATGCAAGGTTTTTTGGAAACGTTTTCAGACATGGTAGGACAAATATAACATTGCAGGCATGGGTTGTGGAAACCAGCATGTCAGCTGCAGCTTTGCTTTCAGGATGCGGAAGCAGAAGATGTCATCTTCACTTTCTTTCCCGAGAAAGCTGCCCCAAGCTTCAGGATATCCTTGATTCCTTCCTGTTTCATTTCCGCCGCATAGTTTCTTTCCTCAATCTGGGCATATGCCTCTTCAGAAAGTTCAGCCAGCTTCTCATCTGACAGATTCCTTCCCCATTTGATTTCAATGAGAATCCCGGGAATCCCTGTGCGGCGCGGAATGAGACAGATATCATATCTTCCGTCTCCGGATTCTCGTTCTGAAAGCACCTTGTAGTCTGTATCCATCATTGCGGCAAGTCCCAGAAGCAGACCGTGGTAGAACGCCTCAGAACCTGCATCATAGTAGCTGATGGTCTTTTCCAGGTATGCCGCGGCTGCCTTTTCCAGAAGTTCTGAATTTCCTGCATAAAGGCCTTCCGCAATGGCATCCGCAGTGGAGCGCTGGACTGCACCGGTGCTGATCAGATGTCCTAGCACTTCACTCCTTTGACACTCCCACCACTGAAGTAGTGGGATTCTGACCTGTCATCCGGGTTCACTGCTCATAGCTTCTGAGAGATATATCCGGATGCTTTAACCAGATTCGCTTT
>OMUX01000282.1 GCA_900314345.1 uncultured Erysipelotrichaceae bacterium
TTCATTTTACCGGAAAGAAGAATTACTTCAAGTCATCTTATCGTTCCAGTGCAATGAAAGTAATGAAAACTTAATATCCGGCTGAAAGTGTTTTCATCTCTTAACTTCGTCCGGATCCTTATCCATGAAGATCATACGGAATCGTGGATCAGACACTCATTCCTTTGCCGGCTGATCAATGGTAACGGTCGGGAAGGCAATGGAGATATTGTTCTTTGCAAACTCCTTCAGGAGCTCCTGCCGGATATTGGAACAGGTGGTCAGGGATTCCACGATGGAATTGCTGACCACCTTGAACTTCATGAGAAGATCAGATGCTTCAAACTCATCCAGACGGACAACAACTGCGGGAACACCGTCCAGCTTCTCCTGTTCACTTCTCGTGTCTGTAAAGCCAGGCTGTCTGGATACCACATCGCTGATGATTGACTTTGCAAGATCCACATCAGAATCATAGGCAATGCCTACGCTCATCCATTTGATGTAGCTCTCGTCATCGAACGCCTTGTCTTCAATAATGGCCGTGTTCATGACACTGTTCGGGATGATGAGCGTTGAGTTTTCAAATGTCCTGAGAACCGTATGTCTGGAAGTGATCTCCATAACAGTACCTGTGATGGTATATTCCGGAAGGGTGATCAGATCCCCGACCTGGAATGGCTGTGTCAATGCCAGGGAGAAGCCGGCAATGAAATTTCCGAATGTTTCCTGTGCAGCAAGACCAACAACCACTGTCAGAACAGAAGTAGCTCCCAGTGCCGTATTGCCGATCTTTGCCAGCGGCGTAATGCCGGCAAGGATCGTAAAGACAGTGATGGCATAGATGATTGCCGACATGACGTTGTGTGTGAACTTCAGGGAAGTCGCAGCCTTCTTGCCATGCCGGGAGACGACATCATTGGAAACACGGTCCAGAAGCCTTATCAGCATTTTCGCAATCAGCCAGCTGACACCTGCACGGATCAGGAAATAGATCAGGCCGCCCTCGAACATTCCGGATCCGATATCAAAGATGCTTGTTTCTTCCATGTGTTTCTCCTTACTTCAGCTTCCGGATGCGTTCCTTGTAGTCCGGCATCCACATCTTCACTATAGAATAGAACCTTTCCGAATGATCGGGTACCAGAAGATGCGTGTATTCATGCAGGATGATGTAGTCCAGGCATTCAACAGGATAATGAATCAGCTGGGTGTTGATCGTGATATGCCCTGTACGGACATTGCATACACCCCATCTGCTCTTCATTTTCCTGAGTGTGATCTTCGGATAGACAAGACCGTTCTTTTCACAGATGCCTTCATCGTAGCGGACACGCAGTCTGCTGATCTGTTCCATCAATGCTTTCCTTGCGGCAGTATCAAATGCCTTTTCAAAATGTTCCTGGCTCTCTTCCATTAAAAGAAAGCGTGCCTTGTCTCCCGCAAGAAGGGCATCCCTGTTTCCCGGATACAGCTCAACTGCCTTTTCCTCGCCCCACCAGTACACAACAGGATTCTCAATGGACACATCATTCACGCTCAGGCTGCTGAACACCGCCTGCCGCTTCTTGTAGATCCATTCTTCCTTTTCCTTCAGAAAGGATTCAATCTGTGCCAGTGTGAATGCCCTGGAACATGTTACCTTGAGACTACCGTCCCGCTCCACACGCAGGTACAGGTTTCTTCCTTTTCTTCTGACAATTTCTACAGGGACTGCTTCCCCGTGTATCATGATCTGCATATGCATGACATTATAATCGGAACAGCCATGAAAAACATGTTTGTGCTTTCTTGTCTTTCCTTGCCAAGAATGTAAGCACTTATGTTAATCCTGTCACAAACTTCTTGCCTTCTGAAAAACACAGGAACATAATAAAGGCAATAGCGCTGTCCCCTTCCTCCACCATTCCGTATATTGCCAGAGTATGTGTGAATGAGGAGGAAGAAGCACGCAGCAAACAAGAAAGGGAAATCAACATATGAATCTAGGTATCGGTGTGCTGCTGGTCGCAGTCCTGACCATCTGCTACGTCTTCTGGAACTACTCCAGGATCAAGAAGATGGATGAAGGCACGGAAGACATGAAGGACATGGCATTGATCATCCGCGAGGGTGCTGCCACATTCCTGAGAACGGAATTCCGCGTCATCGCCATCGTCGTCGTTCTTCTCGCAATCGTATTTACACTGTTTGTTGAAACAACAAGCGCCATCACATTCCTGATCGGTCCCCTGATGAGCTCCATTGTCTGCGCTCTGTGAATGCGATCCGCAACACACCAAGAC
>OMUX01000181.1 GCA_900314345.1 uncultured Erysipelotrichaceae bacterium
CTGCCCGTAGTAATTATCCCGTACGGTCAGTGCCTTGATCAAAGATTCGCGTGACGGGTTATTTGCAAGGAACTGAACCGGATCAAGCTGCTGCCATACAGGGACTGTAGCGCTGAGCGTTTCGCGGTTCGCCGCGTTGATATTATCAATGGCGCTCTGCACCTCCTTACGGCGGCGGAGTGTGTAATCCTCTATCTGATAGCCGTGGCTTCGCAGATACTGCCCGAAATCAACGGTTTTTATATCTTTGTTCGGATTCTGCAGAACGTATTCATTGAGAAGCTTGATGATTGTTTCATCACTGATTTTCTGTGGTCTTGCCATGATCATTACCTCCGTTTAACTCAAGCAGATACTGTTCATAGGAGTATTCTGCATTTCTCAGTTTCAGCACCTCCTGAATGATATCCTCAGGATTTCCATCTGCTGTCCGTACCCGTTTTACGATTTCAGCGAGACTTTCATATTCCGCTTTCAGCTCATTCTTCAGGGTTTCGCTGTTGTGAAATGTCATACCGGAAGGCCGGAAATGCGGGCATGACGGACACCATCCGATTTCACCTTCCGGCCCCATTGCATTGGCACAATCGGAATAATCATGCTCCCGGACTTTTGTGGAATAGCAGCGTCCGTTGTCTGACAGCATGATGTACGGCTTCTGCAGCATGGATGCTTCCGGTGCTTTGCTCAGCGCATATTTCGGTGTACTGCCGCCGTTCAGCCGCTTGTATTGGCGGGCAACCTTGCATTCGATATATTTATCGATATTTGCGAAGTACGAGCTGGATACTGCGGCGCTGTCCTGCCCTGCAAGGGCCATTGCTACAAGTGGTGTTCCGCCTTCCGCAATGATGTTGATCAGGGCAAGATGCCTGAGATCGCCTGGGTAGATGTAATTGATCTCATCATCCGCGGTAAAGGATGATTCCCGTTCATAGACGATATGGTATCCGTAGCGTTCAACTACGATGTATTCGAAGAAATACCGCAGGCATGTCGCGAAATTGGCATATGTGTAATACCGGCTTACAACAGGCGTCCTGTGATCCCATTTTGCATAATGAGTATCCGTGATGAACAGCGTTTCCAGGCTGTTTACATCGTAATGATCGGTTTCGTCTATATACCATTTGATCAGGTCGCCAAGTCTCTTGCTGATGGCATGGGTGTGCTTCTTGTAATCAAGCGAAATCTTATATGATTTCTTCTTGCTTTTGCCTTTCAGCGTATCCTTCAGAACAGTAAGGTAATAGCCGTCCCTGCGTTTTCTCAGGCAGTTTCTTGGAGTAAGGACGAACTCACGGGGACGCATCGGCAATATTCCGGATAAGTTCCACCATAAGTAAACGGGGAAATAGAATAACCGCTCATCCTTGTCGATGTCGCTATGCCAGAACTTATCAAGGACATCTCCGAACTTGAAATAAGAATCCATACTTGCAAGCATCCTGTGCTGAGAAGCATCGTTTGCCCTGTATTGTTCGCTGACCAGATCCATTGCATCCGCGATTGTTTCAAGAACATCATCGTGCTCCTCAGTATGTATCATTGTGAAGAATTCATTTACGCAGTCAGAATGCGTTACCGGGAAATCATTGAGAATATCCGGCAGATCAGCAATAGGATATACAGCTACTCGTTTGATTTCCAGAACGACCCGCTGAAGCGAAGCAAGTGCCAGCGTTCCGAGCTTGAAAACGATGTATGCTTTCATGCTTTCAATGAAAGATGTCTTTTCAATCCCTGTGCTTTCATGAAATTGCTGATAATCTTCATCTGAAATTTCAAAATCAAGCCCATAATGGCCATACTCGTCTGAAGTTATCCAGTAATTGTCATCCCAGGATCCGGCAATGATTACGCCTTTTCTTTTATAGCCGTTAAATATATCGATAGCATCGCGTATCGTCGATAAATCAATATCCGGCAGCATCAGAATGCTGACAAATTTTTCCTCATTGCTTGCTGCTTTTACCATAGATCTTCCTCACAATTTCCTGCATCGTCTGCAGTGCTTCGCTTCCGTATTCATCGCCCATGCATCTGATCAGATCTGCCATTTTCGGCCCGACAATGTTCATGGCAAGAGTGCGGCACCGTTCTTTCTCAACGTCTGTTTTTGCGGCTTTGTAGGCATCCTGCAGGCGTGTAACCTCGGATGCCATCAGCAGCATGGTTGATTTTGTCCCGATTTCATACTCACAGCCGACACATCCCTGGCGCTCCGGATGCGGGCACAGGCGGCCCATGGCGGTCATAAGGCAAAGGCATTCATTCTGCTTTGATACCGCTTCATCATTGCCTATGCGATGCAGAATCCGAACAATATCATCTTTGGACTCAGACTTGTAAATCTGTCTTGCAAGAGATGCTCCCTGCTCCATGCCGGACTGCATGGCTCCTACAGCCTGTTCTGCCTCCAGCGGGCTCATGCTCAGGGCTTTGATTGCTTCGGTCTGTTTCTTCACGTCCAGCTTTTTGTAATCATTGCCCAGGATCATAGACAGAAGCATAGAACTGACAGACGACAGGACGCCCCGTTCAAACAGCTCCTTGGCAACGAATTCCGGCGTCAGGCCGCTCATCTTGGCGTCCTTCAGATATTTGCCTGTGGTTGCTGCAAACTCCCCGTAGGAGCCTTTGTGCGACCGTGCAAGCGATGCCAGGATATAACCCTTGATGTGGTTGGAATCATTCTTCTCGGCAAGCACATCATCTGACAGGATGTACAGCAGCTGCATGAATGCTTTGTTGGCGCTTCTGCTCCGGAAGTCAGCTTCAAGGAACAGCTCCCCTATTTCATCACCCATATACCGGCTGATCTGCTCGTATGATCGGATTGGCCGGATCAGAGGCTCTGACGGGTCTTTCCCGGAAAGTTGAAAATGACTTTCAGAAATGCCAAACAACAGGCCCATATGCCTTTCACAGGATACCGGAATATGGAATTTGATTGCTGATACACCGGTCAGTCTTTC
>OMUX01000283.1 GCA_900314345.1 uncultured Erysipelotrichaceae bacterium
CCCTAACTTCTGATAAATATAACCTCGTAATGTTGTGAATCTTATATTGCCAAGCGGCCTTACGTAGTCATATAGCTGTAAATCATAGCGGATTCATGCATGGATTCCGCTATTTCTTTTGGCTGAAACCAAAGGTTATATCTCATATTGACCTGTACAGTGCGAGGCTATATTATAGCCTTGTCAGGAGGACGGTTATGGGTAGAATTGATCGCTCTGTAAATAACCTGTATGCTATGCCAAAAGGCGCGTTTCTGCGTAACAGGATCTACGTCTATGTCAACACCAACAACAAGTATGTATCTCCCGCTGAGAAGAAAGATAAAGGCTCACGCGGATATACTGGTCATGACAGCGTCTGCGTCGGTGTTCTGATGGATCCTGCCCATCCGGAGGTGAAGAAGTTTTATGCCAACGCCAGGTATTTATCAATGAACCGTATTACCGAACTCCCGGATCCACCGAAGTATGCGGACAGCCTGACTGTCGGTCTGAACAGCTGGATCGCAGAAGTATCGGATCAGATCGGTCTTTCCGCAGATCTTGTCACTGCCTTCGGTGAGGAAGACGGACGCATGGTGCTGGACCTGGCCGCATATATGCTCTCAGCGGAAAGTGCAGTCATGCAGCACTTTCCTGCATGGGCAAGAGATCATGCTCTCTTTTCCGAAGATATACCGGATGATACCGCCATCGGACAGTTTCTGAAGAGGAACCTTTCTGTATCGAAGATCAAACTGTTCAGGGAGACATGGGCCCTGCACAACATTGGTGACGGACGGATATTTCTCTGCTACGACTCTACGAATGTAAACAGCCAGGCCGAGGGTGTGTTTATTGTGCAGCGTGGCCATGCCAAGGATGACCCGCAGTTATGTCAGGTGAATACGGACTATGTAATCCGTCAGTCAGACGGATATCCTCTGACATACCTGCATTCTCCAGGATCCGTAACAGATATTGCGCAGGCATCGGAAATGATCCGCTTTATATCAGAAATGAAGAAGAAGTCGGGGAAAGATGTAAGACTATGCCTGATCTGTGACAGAGGGTATATCTCTGAAGCCAATCTGCGGCACATGGATGAAGAAGGTCTTGACTACATCCTGATGCTTAGAACGAACTTCAGTATGCATGACGTACTGGCAGATAGAGCAGTCCGTTCAATCCGAAGCTACAGATATGAGCTTAACAGTACTGATGATGAGCGCTATGGCATGACGCTGGAATGCGAACTGTATAAAGGAGGACCGACCTGCTGTGCACAGGTGATCTGGAGTGCAGAAAGATACAGTGCACAGCGTGGCAGTATAAAGCAGAAGATTGCCAGACAGAGAGAAGAACTTGAATCTTTTATTGGCGCCAATGAAGGAAAGTCATTCGTCATGGATGAACTGAAATGGGTGCCTTCATACTTCTGGCTGAAAAAAGAACCCGGAGTACCCAGGAAGATAGAACAAAGGAAACGTGGACGTGGCCATGGTACGGTAACGAAGGAAATTCCTACGGTAAAAATAACAGGTTATGAAGATGACGAAGATGCCATCAACAGGGAATACCTGAAAGCAGGTATCATGATTATGGTCACCAGTGAGAGGATGACAGCGCAGGAGACAGACGATGCATATGCCAGAAGAGACTGTGTCGAAAAGACGTTTCAGGCATTGAAGAGTCATCTTGGTATGGACAAGATCGGAGTCACCACAGAGGAAGCCATGCATGGAAAAGGACTTGTCTGGTTTGTGGCCTCGATCCTGCACGCAACCCTGTTCAGCAGGACAGCACAGCTAAGGGTCACTGATCGCAAGCACTATACAGTGCCGGCAATGATAGACCAGCTGGAGGCGATCAAAGCAGACAGGAACCTTTCCACTAGCAGACGTGAAAGACGGTACAAGCTGACACACAGGCAGCTGAACATATTGAAAACCTGGAATATTGATGAGAAGTACATTGATGAAAGGATATCTGCACTTGATGAGTAAATAGCCCCGCTTATGCACGCGAGGTTATAAATCAAAAGAAGTTAGGGT
>OMUX01000137.1 GCA_900314345.1 uncultured Erysipelotrichaceae bacterium
ATCGGTTTCTTCCTCATAGCTGTTCCAGGCAAAGTCCCTGCGGACATTCTCCGGAAGCTTTGTGCTCGTTCCCATGAAGAGATCCGCATTGTCATCCAGAAGCTGTAACTGCCCGTCTGTCAGATCACAGAAGGGACGGAAGAGGTAGCGCATGGCTTCTGCCGGTGTTGGCGTGAAGGCACCGTCTGTAAACATGCCGGTGCGTTCATCTTCATTGCCTTCGGCATCCTTGACCTTCATCCTGCCTTCCCCGCTCATCTTTCCATCCTGGAATTCTCCGGCATAGTCAAATGTGCTGCCGTCCTCCCTTGTCACAAGGAAGGCACCTTCCCCGCCCGGAAGCCCTTTGCTGGTCTTTCCGTTGTATACGCCGTATTCCACGTTCCCCTGCACTTCCAGGGGATAGAATGATGCCACAAGATCTCCGGCATCCGGCATGCCTTCCGCAAAGGAGCCTTGATAGAAACAGTAAAGTTCATCCTTGCGGCTGGTGAAGTTTCCCTTCTCACCGCTCATCACACCGCCGTCAACACCGCCGTTGTATACACCTTCATAGACGGTATCCCCGTATGTGATGGAAAGTTCGATATCTGTTGCTTCACCGTTCATGAACACGCCATCTTTGAAGATGCCCTGGGCCATGCCCTTGTCGCCGAAGGTGAACGTTCCTTCACCGTCCGGTTTTTCCTCAGGCATGGATACTTCCCCGGAATAGGTTCCGGTATACACATTGCCAAGGACCGTGGCTTCCTTCTTCTCTTCCATCGTCCTTGCGGCAGGATCCTTCATGCATGCACAGAGGGTCAGGGCAAGGCATATGCTCATTGCTTTTCTTTTCTTCATTCCAGTCCTCCTGTGCACGTCATGCCGTCTGCCTCAAATACCGTCACCAGATCCTCCGGTGCTGCCTTCTGCCAGTTCACTGTCCCAAGCTTGATGAGGCCGTTGGCATTCAGGTATTCATAGTCTGCGGCTTCAAGCTTCTGCGGTTTGATGGTAAGTACCACCTCCACCGTATAGCTTTGATCTTCATTGTCAAACGCGGAATAATCCACCGTTACGGCAGCGGAATCACGGATCAGGGCGATCTTTTCACCGGCGATGTCCATGGCTGCCTGGCCATAGTCTGTGGCTTCATCATACGTACCGAGCATTCTCCGGTCAATCGTGATGACAAGCATATGAATCAATCCGTCATTTCCCTTGCGGATATCATAGCTGAACATGTCATCCTCTGTCTTCCCTTCGCTTTCATATGTGCAGGTGGAAACAGGGATCACGCTCTCCTTTGCAAGGACTGCCGCTGCCGCAAGGACAATGGCCAGTGTGATGATGGCAAGGATCCATCCGGAAAGCGGCAGGCTTCTTTCTTTTTCCTCTTGGTCTTTCACGCCCTTATTGTACCTTTTTCCTACAGCAGTGCAGAAACATCCAGTGAAACAGCATCCCCAGCAGGCAATGGCTTTGAGAAGTAGTAGCCCTGGATCACATCGCAGCCAAGCTCCTTGAGTTTTTCATACTGCCAGCGTTCCTCCACCCCTTCCGCAATGATGGACTTGGACAGCTGGTGTCCCATGTCAATGATGGAGGCGATCGTTCCGTTTTTCAGCCAGGAATCAACGATGGACTTGTCCAGTTTGATGGTGGAGGCCGGAAGGAACCCCAGCCAGCTGAAGTTTGCATAGCCGCTTCCGAAGTCATCCAGATCCAGCTCCACACCGATCTTCCTCAGTTCTTCAAACAGCTTCAGGGAAGTTCCTGTGGAAGTCATGAACATGCTTTCCGTGATCTCAATGGTGATCAGTGAAGGATCAACATCATACTGTTCCAGCAGGTTCTTCAGCCATGGCACAAACTCCCTGTCCCGCATCTGCCCGGGCGAGAAGTTGACGGATACCTTGTGCACGTCTCTTCCTTCCTTCTTCCATTCAGCAATCTGCCTCACTGCCATTTCCACGGCCGTTCTTCCGATCTGCACGATCCAGCCGAACTGTTCCGCAGCGGGGATGAACCTGGCCGGGGACAATGTGCTGTCCCTGATCCGGAGCAATGCTTCATAGCCGCATACCTTGCCTGCGGCAAGATTCACCTTGGGCTGATAGAGCAGCTCAAAGCCGTCTTCCTGCATGGCTTTCTGCAGCTTCAGACGGATCCAGGCAAGTTCATCCATGCGCTGTCCCATCGCTTCATCATAGAAGACGATCATGTCCTTGCCCTTCTTCTTTGCTTCATTCATCGCCGCCTCTGCATCAAGGATGCAGGCATCATATTCATCACAGGTACCGGAAGCCATGCCGATGGATGCAGTGGGCATGACATGTGTGTGATCATGGAAGATATCTTCAATCTCCCGGCGGATCTCTTCATTGTGCATCGGGCATTCCCTTTGAAACACCAGCAGGAATTCATTGCCGCCAAAGCGGGCAGCCAGTGCCTTGTGCTTCATGGCCAGTGTTCTGAGCTTTTCTCCTGCGGCATGGATGGCCTCATCCCCTGCCTTTCTGCCATAGGCGTCATTGAACAGGGAAAGATCATCAAGATCCATCAGTACTGCACACATCTGCTGTTTTCCCTTTGTCTCTCTGAGTCTTGCAAGGATGCCTTCCCTGGAAAGAAGACCGGTCAGTGTGTCATTCTGCAGATCCCTCTGCAGAATCTCACAGCGTCTTTCGGCAAGCTTTCTTTGTTTCTCTGCCTTCTTCAAAGAATGCATGTAATACAGATGCAGGAAGATGAGGGCGGATGCACATACACTCAGAAACATCGCATCCCATGCGGAAAAAGCCTGTAGTTCATTCAATGTCATGGTTTCTTGTTCCTCCATGCCATATCTATTGCCTGTCTGTTTTCATTTCCTCCGTTTTTTTTCACAGAATCTGCACAAAAACAGCTAAGGATGAACAAACACATCGGATATTCTGTCAATGTCTTTGATAAAAAAGACGTGTTCATTATTTCCTTCCTCCAATGAGAGATGCGGGCTGTTCCCGCATTTTCTCTTTCCATGGGATCAGGGGTATGATAATGGCATGAAACTGAGGTGACTGTATGTTCTTTCTGATGACGCCGTTTCTCACGGTAATCATGATGTATATTCTGGCAGCGGTGCTGCCTGCATTATTCCTGCTGCGGTATGTATACAATAATTGCCAAGCGGTGTGAGGTCTTCCGGCATATCGTCCAGGGCTGC
>OMUX01000285.1 GCA_900314345.1 uncultured Erysipelotrichaceae bacterium
GATTGTGCTGATAACATAGATCCTCTTGTTTGCTTCTTCACCTTCCACGGCATCCAGCAGTTCATCTGCCCTGGCAAATGTCCTGACTGCCTGGTCCGGTGTGCCGCCGTTATTGTCATCATTGCCGTTATTTACATCAAGATATACAGCATCATAGATCCTGGAAGGATCACGGGTCACGATCTGATTGTTTTCCTGATCGTAAACGATATCCCAGGTTCCCTTCAGTTTGACGCCTGCAGCTGCTGCATCACTGCCGCCCTTGAAGAGCACATAGTCATCTTCAGGTGCTGTTCCATATGCATAATCATAGTTGAGGTAATTGCTTGCCTCATCAGTTGTACCTGCGAAATCCGGCCCGATGACAGCAGTCTCCTTACGGTTGTATTCCAGGTAACTCAGTATGGAAGATTCATCTCCGGAAACCTGCTTGTTGTTCAGCGTGACCTTGCCTGCATCCCAAAGATAACGTGCCATGTACATGTTGCCGTCAAGCGTCAGTGTTCCGCCCTGTACGTAAATATTGCGGTAGAAACCGGAACGATGTTCCGTGTCCGTATTTGTGATGACAGCAGTACCTACGACATAGAAGAATCCTGCGCCTTCATATCTGTGGCCGTTCATATCAATGGTGAGATTCTGGTCTGCAGAGACATAGCCGTTACCCTGATCATTGATGTCTGTCAGAATCGTGATCGTATCACCAGGCTGTGTGGCATTGATTGCGGACTGCAGGGAAAGATACTGTGTATCATTGATGGAAGCTGCTGCTTCAATTACAATCTGGCCATCCTTGTAGACGACGTTCGGATATCCGATGTTCTTTCCTGTTGCATGGACAACAGATGCAAGCGCTTCGCTTCCGCCCTGGAAGAGAACCGTTTCAGTCTCCGGATTCACTTCGTAATACTTGCTGTACTTAATGGAAGTAGCAGTGAATGCCGCACCAAGAGTGGCAGCAGCTTTTCTGCCGAAGCTCTGATAGCTCAGCTCTTCAGCCTGTGTGTTGTTGAAGACGGCTGTACCCTTGTCCCAGAATGTTGCAGTCAAGGTTACCGTGCCTTCTACGTCTGTGCTGTTTACATTGAAGATACTCTTGGCAAATACAGCCGCATTCTCAGCAGTATTGGTGATTGCCAAGGAACCATAGTTGTTGAAAAAGCCGGACCCGGAATAGGTATGGCCGTTGAGATCAACGGTAAAGCTCCTGTCCTGCGGAACACTCACCCCACCGTCTTCCGTGACATCTTCATGGAAGACAATGGTCTCTCCATCCTGAACAGCATTGAGTGCTTCTGTCATTGTGCTGTAGCCATTGTCACCGATGGTGATCGGCTCTTCTGTGGTCTTCAGAACCAGCTGGCCATCCTTTGCGACAACCTTCTGATACTGTGCATCCTTATACCAGAATGTAGTCACAGATGCCAGGGCTTCACTTCCGCCGTTGAACAGCAGATCCCCTGCTGTTTCATCCAGCGTCTGTTTGTCATCCTTTGTGTATTTGATGGATGCCGCAGTGAAATCAGCACCCAGCTCAGCAGTGTTCTTCCTGCCCCAGTTGATGTAATTGAGTTCATTGTTCTGCTGGTGATTGAAGAATGCTGTTCCCTGATCAAAGAAGGATCCGCCGAGATCAATCTTTCCGGAAGAACGGAATGTATTGTAGTTTACGAACGCGATATTTACGGATGCTGCAGTCTCAGCACTGTTTGTCAGTGTCAGATCACCGTAAATGCTGAACCATTCAGATATGCTGTAGCTCTTGCCATTGAGATCAATGGTTACTGTCTTTCCTTCCGGAACGGTTGTGCTTACTTCATTGGCATCAGATTCAAGGACAATGACATCGTCTGTATTTGCTGCAGCAATTGCTGCAGAGACAGTTTTATATTCCGTGTCTTTGATCTTTGCAGCATATGCAATTGTTTCTGTATCCTTGTTCAGGACAAGCTTGCCGTCTGTCCAGGAGATATCCTTGCATTCAGCATTGTCTCTGTATTCTGTAATGATGGAAAAAAGTTCATTTGCACTGCTGAACAGTTCCTTGTTTTCTTCTGCAACCTTATCACTGTTCTGCGTGTACTTGATTGCGGAAGCTGTGAATGCACTGCCGAGAGCTGCAATGCTCTTTCTGCCCCAGTCGACATAGTCCAGAACAGCACCATCAGCCTGTGTGTTGTTGAATGTTACGGTTCCCTGATCGAAAAAGTTGGAAGTCAGAGTTATCTTTCCTTCCACATCCAGGGTTCCGCCATAGTTCAGGATGCCCTTGTTGAAGGAAGCAGCAGTATCACTGCTGTTTGTAATTGTGACATTTGTCTGTACGGAATAGAAACCATTACCGCCATAAGAATGGCCGTTCAGATCCAGTGTGTAGTTTACAGTCGGAAGCTGAATTTCATCATCGGTACCGTCCTTCAGAAGAACGATCGTTTCCCCATCATTCAGTGCCGCATATGCAGTAGTCAGATTTTCATACTGTGTTCCATTGATGCTTGCCGCACCGTCAGTTACCGTTTCGGTTTCTTCAGTTTCTTCTGTTTCTTCATCTTCAGTTTCAAGCTCAGATCCTGCTTTTGCTTCAGATGTCTGCTCATCTGTTATTTCAGTATCTGTCTCTGCAGATGTTTCTGCTGTCTCATCAGAAGATGCAGAATCAGCTGTATCAGCAGCAGTATTTTCCTCAGTTGCAGCTGATTCTGTATTATTCGCTGTTTCTGCAGCTGTATCAGCTGTTACAGGATCTCCGGATACAGCTTCTGTGGATTCTTCAACAGATGCAGTATCCGTAGATTCAGTAGTCGCTGCTGTATCCGCATTCGTATCAACCGGAGCTGCATCAACAGATTCAACTACTGTTTCAACGGTTTCTGCAGTCTCCCCAGACGCAGAAACGGATGCATTGTCTTCTGCACCCTGATCGGTAGTTTCAGTTGTCGTTTCTACGGTTGTTTCCGTGCCGGCTTCATTTTCATCAGCAGCGACGCCGCCGAAGTTTGTAAAGCACATTGTCAGCGACAATACTGCAGCAAAAATCTTTTTAACAGACATATCTCTTGA
>OMUX01000222.1 GCA_900314345.1 uncultured Erysipelotrichaceae bacterium
GGTTCCAAGATTTCCGCCGTTGATGTTCAGTTTCAAGGCACCCGGAGTCTTCCCTGCCTTCAGGATGACGAGCACTTTTCCATGGAAGGCTTCCTGGAAGCCGGTGATGCCGTCCACACTGGACAGCGGTGTGAGGTTTGTCGGGTCGCCATTGTCCATGCCGGCAATCTTTCCTTCCCCTTCCACGGTGAAGGTGAAGGAGGAATCTGCGGCATTCACGAAATTACCGTCCCTGTCCACAATATCCACTGTCACATAGCACAGGCTCCTGCCGTCTGCCGGCATGGTTTCCCGGTTCAGGGATACCGCAAAGCCTGCGGGATCAGCACTTGTGGTGATGCTGCTTCTGCCCATGACAGGCGTGAGTTCACTGCCGTTATCATCATAGGCTTTTGCACTGATCGTTCCCGGCCGGTACCATACCAGCCACTCCGCAATGCCGCCTTCTGTCTGCTTCCTTCCCTTGGACTTCCCGTTCAGGAAGAGTTCTGCATACGGGGCGCTGCTGTAAACATACACCTTTGTGAAGTTCAGGAAGCTGCGCTTTACACCCTTTTTATCCCAGACAGGAAGAATGTGCAGTACTGTCCCGTCAGTCTTCCATTGTGCCGCGTAGTAATAGTACAGATCCTTTTCAAAGCCGGCGGTATCAAGCATTCCGAAGTAGCTGGAATGCGGAATTGGATCACCGTTTGTCACAGATCCTTGTGATAAGCCGTTCCATGGTTCCGGTTCTCCGATATAGTCAAAGCCGGTCCATACAAATTCCCCGGCAAGCCATGGTCTGGAGATGACATCACTCCATGCCTGCTGTGCCGTGGAACCCCAGTCGACATGCTGCGTGCCATAGGCACTGAGCTGGTAGTTCTTCTCATTCTTTTCAAACGTGCTGTATTCCCCGCGTGTGGTCAGCGTGCTTGCCGTCTCAGAACCATATAAGATCCAGTCCGGATGCTTTTCCCTGACCTTGTCATAGTCTTCGCCGATGACATAGTTAAGACCGATGATGCCGCCATGATTCACAACCGCTTCATCCATGGCATCCTGTACTTCATTGTCCTTCTGTGCCATGTTGTCAGCGATTGTGCATGGTCTTGTCGTATCCTCCATCTGCACCCATGTGCACAGGTCGTCCGCGTATGCTGGATACATGGAGGTATCCCCGCCGATGTTGCCGAGGATCTCATTGCCGATGGACCAGAGGATCACGGAAGGATTGTTTCTGGCCTTCCGTACCATCTCACGGATGTCATACTGTGCCCAGGTTATGTCAGGTTCCGCATACATCAGGGCATTGCCCTTTCCGACCGGTACATTGAACCAGGCACTGTAGTCATTCATGTTGTAGTTCTTGGCAAGCGCCCACGTATCAAAGGCCTCTTCTACAACAAGGAATCCCTTCTCTGCACAGAGACTGAGCATTTTGGGATCTGCAGGGTTATGTGCAAAGCGGATCGCATTGACACCGATGGCCCTGAGCTTGTCAAGCTGCCGTTCAAAGGCATCTGAATATGCTGCTGCACCAAGTGCTCCCTGGTCATGATGCAGGCAGACACCCTTCAGTTCCGTATGCTGTCCGTTCAGGAAGAAGCCTTCATCTTTGTCAAAGGAGAAATAACGGTACCCGAAGGGAATATCCCTGCTGTCTGTGATCTTGTTTCCCTTCTGTATTTCCGTATGCAATGTATAGAGAACCGGATGGTTTGTCGACCATAATTCCGGCTGACCCACATTCACAAACTGCTCTGCTTCCGCAGCGCCTCCTGCTTCAATTTCGACCTTTGTGTGCACCGGTTCACTGACCTGATTCCCGTTTTCATCATTGATCCAGCTGACAACTTCTGCATTCTGCTTTCTTTCGCCGTCATTGATGAGGGAAACCAGGCATCTTGATGACACAGTCCCATCCTTCTGTGCTTCCAGGTCCGGTGTTGTAATTACAACGCCATCCTCCGCAATATGAAGCGGATCAAGCACATAAAGATGGACATCACGGTAGATTCCGCTGCCGCTGTACCAGCGGCTGGAGGGAATCAGGTTCTGTACCTTGACGGCAATGACATTTGCCGTCTTTCCGTTCATGATCAGACGACTGCTGAGATCCACGGTGAAGCCGGTATAGCCATACGGATGGGAAGCAGTCTGCTGCCCGTTGACATAGACGATGGCATTCTGATAGATGCCGTCAAAATGAATGAGAACTGTTTTTCCCTTTAATGACGGATCCACAGTGAATGTCTTCCGGTACCATCCCGTGCCTCCGGGAAGGAAGCCGGATTCTCCTTCTCCCTCCGTGGTCCATGCCTGTTCAATGGACCAGTCATGCGGCAGGTCCACATCAGTCCATGTGCTGTCATTCAGCGACAAGGATGCATAGTTTTCCCCGTCAGAAAGACTGAACTTCCACCCTTCATCCAGCAGAGTGCTTTCCTGGATGCTCAGTACAGATGGTTCCTCCTCTGCCTGTACCGGAGCCAGACAAAGGAAGAGAAGAATTGTCATGATGCAGGCAAGAGTTTTCTTCATATCTCTATTGTACAGGAAAAAGGACCCTTCAGAAGGTCAGTCCATGGACAATTCTGAAGGATCCTCAATTTTCCGAATCGATGTAATGCCAGTTTCTGATGGCTCGGCCAGATACAATTCCGTATCTCCGCCTTCCTTTGCTACACAGAACGGGAAGGCCAGGGTTGTACTGACCCCCGTATTGCCATCCTTGTCCATGGCAATCAATGAGATGGGGCGGATGTTCTCTCCAAGCCGTTCCTTCAGGTCTGCAAGTGCTTTGTCAGCTGCTTCCTGTACATGCATCCCCTGTGCCATCAGATCAACCACTGCCCTTGACAGTGCGCCTTTCATGATCTCTTCGCCAACCCCTGTAGCTGCCGCAGCACCAATCGTGGAATCAGCGTAGTATCCGCACCCTGGAAGCGGGGTGTCCCCGACTCTTCCATGTTCCTTCAGATAGAGGCCTGAAGTGCTGGTGCAGCTGACGATCGTTCCTTTCTCATCCCTGGCCAGGAAGCATACGGTGTCATGTCCCTTGTAGCTGGAATGGGTCTGGTTCAGGTTTCTTTCCCTCAGATAGCGTTCTGCGCTGTCCTTTGTCAGATTGTCTCGTTTTTCAAAGCCATGATTCTCGGCATAGGCGGCTGCGCCTTCCCCTACCAGGAAATTGTTGTACGGATAATGAATGAGGGAACGGGCAATGGCTGCGGGAGAACGGTAGCCTTCCAGACAGCCCACAGCACCAAACTCCAGGGTATCCCCGTCCATATAGCCGGCATCCAGTGTTACGTGGCCTCCTGCATCAGGAAGACCGCTGTAACCCACGGAATGGAAGGCAGGATTGTCTTCCACATCCTGCACGCCAAGAAGCACGGCATCTCCTGCTGTGCCATGGGATTCCAGAATCCTGCCTGCTTTCCTGTTTCCTTCCAGGGACATCTTCCATGTACTGATCACAGACCAGCTCATATGCTCTTCTCCTTAGTGGTTGAACGCATCCGGCAGATCATTCTCCAGAAGCGTGACATCATTCCTGCCGGCATTCTGATAGACAAAGTTCAGTGCTTCCCGTTCTGTGTCAAAGACATGCACATGCTCCATGTCAAAACCAGACAGCTCCAGTCCTTCCTTGATCGGTGCTGTCTGCACGGCACCGACAAGGATCACTTCATCCGCATGATCCTTCATCTTCGCACCGAATTCCCGGTTAATCCGATCCTGTTCCTTGCCAAGCTCGATCATGCCCGGAGTGATGATGAACCTTCTGCCCGGCATCTCGGACAACACTTCCAGAGCCATGGCAGCGCCGCTTGGGTTGGCATTGAAGGCATCATCCAGGAAATGACGGCCGTTGTATTCCTTCATCTCCAGACGATGCTCCACCTGCTTCATTTCCTTCACGGCTCTCTGGATCAGATTCCAGGGAACATTCAGGGTACGGGCACAGGCAATGGCAAACAGGATATTCAGGATATTCAGTTCTCCAAGCAGCTTTGTTTCAAAGGAAACCTGTTCTTCTCCATGGACCAGGGTGAAGTGTGTTCTTCCTGTCTCATAGTGAATGTCCTTTGCCATGTAGTCTGCTTCATGATGAATGGCACAGGTTACAAGCTTCACCGGGTTCTGTACCTTGTAGTTCCGGATGAAGTCATTGTCATAGTTCAGAATGCCAAGGCCATCCTTCGGCAGAAGCTCAATCTCCTGCATCTTTTCACGGATGATGTTCTCCTGGGAACCGAATGTGGAAAGATGCTGGGGACCGATGGAAGTCACAATGCCGATCTGGGGATGCACGAAGTTCATCAGCTCCGTGATGTCTCCCACATGATCCGCACCCATCTCACAGACAAACACCTGATGAATGGGCTTGAGATCATTGCGGATCGTGATGGTGATGCCCATCGGGGTATTGAAGGAAGCCGGTGTCATTAAGGAGTTATAGCGCACGGAAAGAACATTCTGGATGACGTTCTTCGTGCTTGTCTTGCCATAGCTTCCCGTAATGCCGATCTTTGTCAGGCTCGTGCAGCTTTCCAGCTTCTTCTTTGCATCATTGATGTACCATTGCTTGACGGCATTCTCCACCGGCATGGTCAGCCATGCCATCGGAAATACAAGAAGCCATGGACCGAAGTAGCTGATGGCAAGCATCAGCCAGAGATTCAGCCTGCGGTATGCATGCAGAAGAATGAGCTGGATCACCAGATACAGGATGGCAAGCACCACAATCTGGCGCTTCACCCTTCCCGTATACACCAATGGCTTGACATACTCCTGTTTCTTTTCCCTGAGGAAAAGGATTATGGCAAGGGCTGCCGCAATGAATGTGCAGATCAGAAGGATCGCGCCTGTTTCCAGATGAATGCAGGCACAGGCAACCGCCAGGATCACAACGGTCGGAATCATGGCACGCTTCGCGCCGCCTTCAATGCTGTCCTCGATCCAGGTGATGTAGCGCTTCACTTCATACCGGTTCTGCTGGAACATATGCAGCGCATGCTTGGAAGGAATCAAAGCCGCTGCGATCAGGCAGATATAATACAGAATCTTCATTTCATGTCCTCTTTCAAAAAGACATCCAGCACACGGTTGAACCGCTCACTCTGATGCCAGTATGCCCAATGGTCATCCCCTTCAAAGATCGCAAGACCTGCATCGGGCATCTGCTGTTCCATGACCTTTCCCATCCATAAGGGCGCTGCAGCATCCTGGTCGCCCCAGACAAGCAGCACAGGGCACAGAACATCCTTCAGGATCGGTGTAACATCATCATTGACCACCTTCACAAACGTGGCACGCATGACACCCTTGGCATTGCGGTAGTCCTCACTGCCGGCATTGGCCTGCAGCTCCTCCAGCTTCTTGTCCTGATGCGTTGCCTTCAGGAACCACTTGCCTGCCTTGTAGGCCTTGGTCTGAAGCTCCTGTTTTGCGGTCTTCTTCGGCTTGATGCCGGCTGCTCCGGTCAATACCATCTTGTATACATCATGGTGCAGTGCAGCATAGCGGATGGCAACACGGCAGCCGAAGCTGTGTCCGATCAGAATCGGATCATGAATCTTGTTTTTCTCTATGAAGTCCTCCAGGAAGATCCGGTAGTCCTCCACACCCCAGGGCTCTGCCGGGTCCGATGATTCACCAAAGCCCGGGAAATCCAGGTTCCATACGGAAAAGAAGGGAATGAGATGCTGCTCGATCACTCCCATCATGTCCATGTTCTGGCCCCAGCCGTGCAGAAGGATGACATCCCTTCCGTTTCCATCATGACGCCAGGCAGTTTCCGTGCCGTTGAAAATACCCTTTTCCATTACGTCGTTATTCTACAGGAATGTATGCCGTGCGTTAAGCACTGTCATGCATTTTTCTGTTTTTCCTTTTCTTCCTTGCGGCGCTCCTTCTGGATGGCCTTGAGTTCCTTTTTCGGCAGATCCTTCCAGATCCGGAACATCACACCGCCCTGGATGTTGTCCGCTTCAACCCGGTAGCCATATGTTGTGGCAATGCGGTAGACAATGGAAAGACCAAGGCCGAACTGTCCGTCCGTGCCCTTCTCATAAGGCCGGAAGAGCTTCTTGAGATGTTCATCATCAATCGGCCTGCCATCATTGATCACACACAGTTCGCCCGGAGAAAGACGGATGATGATCTTTGAGTCTGCATAACGCAGGGCATTGTCCACAAGGTTCTCAACAACAATGCGCCAGGGATCCTCTTCGCCATGGAAGAATACCTTGCATTCCATCTGTCTTTCAAATGTGATCTCCGGACGGATCACCTTCAGGGAAAGCAATACCTTGTCCACAACCTCGTTCATGTTGAGGTTGTCGCCTTCCGCAGTCGTATCCAGAAGATAACCCATCTTGTTCAAGGCAATCAGGGATCTGACCTTCTTGTCCAGACGGTCGGCATGTTCAATGATCACATCCACGCTCTGTTCCAGGGTGCCGTAAGGATAGATGCCATCCTTGATGGATTCACTGTAGGAGCGGATCGTGGCAATCGGAGTCTTGAGGTCATGGGAGATATTCTGGATCATCTCCTGCTTTTCACGGTTCTGTTTCTGCAGTTCCTGTTCCATATCGCGCAGGGCATCCGCCACCTCACCGATCTCATCCTTGCGGTGTACGGTCAGTACTGCGGGTTCATCGTTCTTGATCTTCGTGATGTAGTTCTTGATCTGGTTCAAAGGATAGATCAGGGATGCCACCCACAGCGTCAGGATGATGAACAGGATCATTGCCACAATGACATTGAGGTTGACGATATTGTTGACAAGCATGCCCCTGAACTGTGTTTCATAGGCAGAAGGCACCAGGGAGACAAGATACCTGCCGTCCTTCAGTTCAACGATGGAATACAGGATGGTGGTGGCATTGCGGAAACGGCCGTTCTTCACGACATAGGCGTGCCTTCCTTCTGCTTCATTCACCAGGATCTTCTTCTGTACTTCCTGCACGAAGTCATCGGATGCTGCAGTGCTGCTGAGCCATTCCACCTGCATGCCATCCTCTGAGAACACGGCATGGGAGATTTCACTGCTGGATTCCTCGGAAAGCACAGGCAGTTCATCCGGGTGGCTGTTCAGGACATACGTCAGGGTCTCCTGGGAGTTTTCGAGCATGGTATACAGTTCATTGCCGGTGAAGTCGTTGATCTGGGGAGCAAGAATGGCAAAGACAAAAAGGGCAAACATCGCTGCCACAAGAAAGACAATGGTTGTCAGCTGCTGGGTCAGGGAAAGCTCCCGCAGCCACATGCGTACGCGCTTCATCAGCCCAGACGGTAGCCGAAGCCGTAGATGGTATGGATGCTCAGATCCGGCATCTTCCTGCGCAGTCTGCGCAATGTATCATCCACCACACGGTCGCTGCCGTAGTAGTTTGTCTCCCACACCTGTTCCAGGATCTGATCCCTAGAGAAGGCGGTTCCTCTGTTCTTCACAAACAGCATCATCAGGTCGAATTCCTTTGTCGTAAGGTCGATCACCGCTCCTGCAGGATCACTGACTGTGCGTCTTGCCTCATCGATCTGATAACCGTCCACCGTCAGCTTCTGTTCTTCATCCTTGTAGGTACGGCGGATGATGTTGTTCACACGCAGGACAAGCTCCTTGGGAGAGAACGGTTTTGTAATATAGTCATCACTGCCCTTTTCCAAGCCGATGATCCTGTCAAATTCCTTGTCGCGGGCAGACATGAAGATCACCGGAATATTTGGATTCTCATGACGGATTTCCTCGATCAGGTCAAAGCCGCTCTTGTCGCCCAGCATGATATCCAGGATCCAGAGATGCACATCACTGTCTCCTGTATGCATGGAAGCCTCATCAAACGTCAGATAGGAGCGCACTTCATAGCCTTCCTTCTCCAGGTAGCGCTTCACCAGTTCATTGAGGTCCTTTTCATCTTCTACTACACAGATTACCTTTTTCATCCCTGTCATTCTACCACGAACAGGCATTCCTGTGACCTATGGAAAACCCCGGCATTGCCGGGGTTCAGGTTCAGTCAGTTCCGTACTTGCGTTTCACGATGTCTGCGACCTTGTTGCAGACCTGTGCACAGATCTCATCTGTCTGTGCCTCTGCCATGACACGTACCAGCGGTTCTGTGCCGCTTGCACGCACCAGAGCTCTTCCATTGCCCTTGAGTGTTTCATCCACTTCGGCAATGGCTTTCTGTACTTCTGCGTCCTCCATGGCCTTGTGCTTGTCGGTTACCTTGACATTGATCAGAAGCTGCGGATAGATCGTCAGTCCTTCACACAGTTCATCAATGCTCTTGCCGGTATCCTTCATGATGGAAAGGATCATCAGAGCCGTGGCAAGTCCGTCGCCGGTTGTCTCATGACGGCTGAAGATGATGTGTCCGCTCTGCTCGCCGCCGACGATATAGTCCTTCCTGCACATCATGTCATAGACATACTTGTCGCCGACCTGTGTCTTCTCAACGTTGATGCCCTCCCGCTCCATGGCCTTCCACAGACCAAGGTTTGCCATGACCGTTGTCACGATCGTGTTGTTGGTCAGGATGCCCTTGTCACGGAAATACTTTCCGCAGATGTAAAGTGTATAGTCGCCGGTGACTTCTTCCCCTTCCGGTGTCACCATGATCTGCCTGTCCGCATCACCGTCAAACATCAGTCCCAGATCAAAGTCACCGTTCTTCACGAAAGCCTTGAACTTCTCCGGGTGTGTGGAACCGCAGTTGGTATTGATGTTGACACCGTCCGGTTTGTTGTTCACCATTGTGACTTCAGCACCCAGCGCCTTCAGGGCACGCTCTGCCGTGAAGGAAGAGGAACCGTTGGCACAGTCTGCCGCAATCTTCAGACCATCGAGTCTTGTCGGAAATTCCTTCTCGATCCAGGAAAGGTAATGCTCAATGCCTTCCTTGTATTCAATGACCTTTCCGATCTTGTCACCGACCGCATACTCCAGCATGGTCTTTCCATCGATGTAATCCTCAATCAGATTCTCAATCTCTGAAGGAAGCTTGATGCCTTCCTTGGAGAAGATCTTGATGCCGTTGTCATAGAACGGATTGTGGGATGCCGAAATCATAGCCCCGCAGGCAAAGTCTTCATTGACGGTCAGATAACAGATCATCGGTGTCGGGCAGTAGCCCGCAAGATATGCATCGCATCCTTCGGAGGCAATGCCTGCAGAAAGTGCAGCTTCAAGCATGTCGGAGGACAGCCTGGTGTCCTTTCCGATGATGATCTTCTTCTTTCCCTCCTTGCTGAAATAGCTTCCCAGATACCTTCCTACCTGGAATGCGCGGTCCGCTGTCAGCGTTTCATTTGCCTTGCCGCGGATGCCGTCTGTACCAAAATACTTACCCATTGTTTACTCCTGTCCCCTCGTCGGTATTTGCATCATCATTGCTTACACCCAGTACGTTGAGCGTATAGGTGGATTCTGTCAGTGTATACTTCACAAGACCGCCGCTTGGCTGGTCGACTTCCAGCGGGAAGTCCTGCAGGCCTGCCACAGCATCCTTCATGTCCACATAGACACGGATGTCATCGGCTGTGATGCCGGCGATGTTGTCTTCCGTGCCGGTGACAATCACGGATGTGGTTGTCTTGTTGTCCGGTGAGCTTGCCTTGTAGTTGTTCACGTTGTTGCGATAGTAGATCGGCACATCGTCAATCTGCCTGGAGGATGCCTCGCCCAGCGTCACCGTCATGGTGATCTGGTTGATATTGCTTGAGTTGACACCTGTTGGCAGGGTGATCGGACGCATGATCGTGGAATCCTTCGTAATGGAGGAAGCATTCAGTGTGACAACGACCTTGTCGATTTGTCCAAGCACGGACTCCGGACCGTAGATTGTCACGGTCTGCTGGTCCATGGAAATGCCGGCAATCGCCTGTCCGTCCGGTACGCTGCCGCTGACTTCCACTTCAATCGGAACAGTCTTGTTCGGTGAAGTAACCGGTACACTGACATGTACGGTCTTCGGGAAGATGTCGGCGTTCACCGGCTGTCCTTGTGAATCATATGCCACAAGCAGCGCATCCTGTTCAAAGTCTGCAGACTGGCCGCTGACATCGATCAGTGCCTTGACAAAGGAAATTGTGGACAGCGTATCCTTGGAGGCACGCACATTGACCCTTGTAGAGGAGAATGTCGGTGTACCGACGGAATAAACAGAGTCCATCTTGTCCTTGTTGATGTAGTCATAGGACAGATCAAACTGCTGTGTTGTCTTTTTCTTCAGCGTGATGATGGCATTGCTGGGGTTGATCTTCAGCGACACATTGTCACCGTAGCCTTCCCCTTCCAGATTCACCTGATGCGTTCCTTCCGTCAGACCTTCCAGATCGGCAACAATCACGCCGTTGGAGGCAGCCGCGGCCGTAACAGCATTGGCACCGCCGACAATCGTGACATCGGCTGAGGAAGGCAGACCGCTGAGTTCAAATGTATCCGCGTTGTATTTCGCCGTTACGCTGACATTGGTCAGGTCGCGGCTGGAATTCAGGGTTGTTGTGTAAAGAGAAGACTGGGAGTTGTAGTTGGCGACCAGGTACAGGATCACCGCCAGGATCAGGGAGACGATCTTGGGATACTTCGTATTGAAGAGCGTCTTGTCCAGAAGCGTGGAGAACCAGCGGATCATTCTGGCCGCACCGTTGCCCAGGCTCTGGTAGGCATTGCTTGCCCTGCGGGACTGGTTGGCAATACGGTTTGCAAGTTCGGTCTTGCTGGAATCGCTGCGTTCTTCCATGTCCTTCACTTCATCGTTCCGGTTCATTCCTGATCACCTCCGTTCTTCTTCTCTCCGGAGGTATGCTTTTCATCCGGAATTGCATCGATGATGGAAAGCGTCTTGTCCAGGTCTTCATTCAGGCCCATGAGCCTGGAAAGATCCAGCTTCGTGGTATCGTATTTCTTCTCATCTTCCTGCACCGGTGCAGCAGGTTCAGGCTTTTCTTCTTCTTTCTTTCCGGCAAGACGGTCCATGGCCTTCTGGCGGGCTGCCCTGACCTCCTCTGGCGTCATACGCGGAACCGCTGCGGTTTCTCTCCGCTTCAAAGCCTCTTCCTGTGCCTTCCTTGCGGCTTCTGCCTCCGCCTTTTCACGGGCAGCCTGTTCCTCAGCTGCCTTTCTTTCTTCTTCCGCCTGACGGGCACGGCGTACTTCTTCTGCCTTCAGCCTCGCCTCTTCTTCCGCTTTCTGCTTGGCAAAGCGCTCAGCGCTGTCATTGTGCGGGTAGCTTGGAACAGGGCGCTGCTTCTTGTGCGGCAGCTTGATCTCGCTGGCCTCTTCCGCAAGCTCTTCCATTTTTTCATCCTTGATGGAGGATGCCGGGATGACAGACTCCGTCTGGATCTTCTCCGGCTTCTTTTCCTCCTGGTGCTTCAGGGCAAGCCTGGAAAGAACACCGGTATATCCGGTCTGTGATGCATCCTTGTCCTTCTCCTTGTCATCGGCAATGATGACGGAACGGCCCGGTTCATCGGTGAATGCCTTGCGCTGCCTGTTTCCGTTGACACGCACTTCCGTCTCTTCCCCGCAGATCACACGCAGCAGGTAATCCCTGAGCTGCTTCTGGTTGACGGTGAAGATCTTGCCGCCTTCCGTCACGGAAATGGCACCTGTTTCCTCTGACACGACGATCGTCACGGCATCCGTAATTTCGGAAATACCGATGGCAGCACGGTGTCTTGCGCCATAGCGGGAAGGAAGATCCAGGTTTGTCGGCGGGAAGTATGCACTTGCACAGGCAATCTTGTCGCCCTGGATGATTACGGCACCATCATGCAATGGTGTGCTGGTCACAAAGATGGATGTCAGAAGCTCGGCTGTCACATCGGAATTCAGCTTCGTTCCGGTCGCCACGAAATCATCGAGGGAATGTGCCTGCTCGATGGAAATCAAGGCACCGGTCTGATCCTTGCTCAACAGCATCGCTGCCGTAACGATCTGATCAACCAGGTTCTCCTTCTCATTGCCTGTCAGGGTATTGATCCTGGAGAAGACATTGGACTTGCCAAGACGCTCCAGAAGGCTTCGGATTTCAGGCTGGAAGATGATGATGATCGCCAGGAATCCCCAGTTGATGAACGTATCGGTCAGATAGGCAACGGTCTTCAGACCGATGAATTTGGCAACGATATCAATGATGACAATCAGGAAAATACCCTTGAAGATCTGCACGGTCTTCGAGCTTCCTCTGATGATGCGCAGTGCATAGTATAAAACCAGCCACATGATGAGGATATCCAGGAACATGACAGTGATGATCCGGATGTTCTCCAGGGTCAGGTTGACGTTATAATTCGACAAGGCAGCAGTCTCCCTTCGTGCGTTACATTATACCATGATAAAAACAGGCAGGAAACGGCAGCAGATGCTCAGATCCTGTGATGTCTGCGGATATGGATCTCAGGAATTGCCGTTTCACATGGTTCTTCCTCTTCCTGTTCCTCTTTCTCCTTGTGCTTTCCCGTATGAACCTCGGGAACGGAAAGATTGTCATAGGAAACGTTGATCTTCTTGTTATCTTCTTTCATGAAATTCATCCCTGCTGCATTCTAACCTAAAGCATGTTGATGAACAAGGTGATGACAAGGGAATTGATGAAATCCGCAAACAGCGATCCAACGATCGGTACCAGAAGGAATGCCTTGATGCTTGGCTCATACTGTTCCGTCAGCGCTTCCATGTTGGCCATGGCATTGGGGGTTGCGCCCATGCCGAAACCGCAGGTTCCTGCCGCAAGCACGGCTGCATCATAGTCCTTCCCCATCAGCGGGAAGATGATGAAGCGGGCATAAACATACATCAGCACCGTCTGTCCCAGCAGCATGATCACAAGCGGTCCGGCAAGACCGGCCAGCTGCCAGATCTTCAGGGTGATCATCGCAATGCCCAGGAACAGCTGCAGGCAGATGCCGCCGAAGTCGTTGATCTCGCCCATGTATACGGTATAGCCGCCTTTGTATTCACCGATGTTGCGGATAATGGCAGCCACGATCATGGCTCCGATATAGACCGGGAATGTCATGCCGGTTTTGGACAGAAGCAGGCTTACCACTGTGCCAAGACCTACAGCAATGATCAGCTGGAAGACTGCCGGAGCATAGTTGTTGAAGTGGCGCTGGTGTGCTTCTTCATCCTCAATGAGCACCGAGTCATCCTCTTCATGGACCGTAGCCAGAAGATTCTTCTTCTTGATCAGGGAATTGCCAAGCGGACCGCCCATCAGGGAACCCGCAATCAGACCGAAGGTTGCGGCAGCCGTGCACATCGTGGAAGCTCCGGCAATGCCGAAGTCCTCCAGGACAGGTCCGAAGGCACCTGCCGTGCCATGGCCGCCGACCATCGGAATGGAACCGGTGGTCAGACCCATGAGCGGATCCAGGCCAAGCACAAAGGCAAGGTTGGATGCCAGCACATTCTGCAGGATGATGAGAACAGTAACCAGCACCAGGAAGATGATCAGGTCCTTCCCGCCGCTTTTGAGCACCTTGATGTTTGCCTGGTATCCCACAGAGCAGAAGAAGAACACCATGCATACCTGAGAAAGTGTATCGTCAAAGGAGAGATCCAGAATGCCTGTTTCATGCAGCACACATGTCGCAATGGAAAACACCAGGCCGCCGGCAACGGGACTGGGAATACAGAACTTCTGCAGAAACGGGAGCTTCTTTTTCATCCAGGCACCAAGTTTCAAAGCAAGCACTGCCATGAACAGTGTCTGGTACATGTTCAGCGTCACCTGCATGGTTAATCCCCCTTTCCTTCCACGTGGATGCCATGGGCTTCATACCAGCGCGCAGCACCTTTATGAAACGGCACGGAAACACCAAGCACTGCCGAATCCACACTCAGGGTTTCACCGATGCCGGCTTCCTTGTAAATAGCAGCACTGTTGGCAAACAGAGTATCCATGATCTGCTGTACGGTTTCCTCAGAAAGCGTATCGGAAGCCAGCAGGATGGATTTCACCCCGACGGTCTGTACCTCGTCGTTCTGACCGGTATAGGTACGGGCGGGGATTGTCGTGTCCGTATAGTAGTCATATGTCCGCTTCAGCCGTTCAATGGTGGCGTCATCCAGGTACACGAAATGATAGCCGCCTTCTGCCATGAGCTCCTCCACAAAATGTGCAGGTGCACCGGCTGTGACAAACAGAGCATCAATGGTGCCTTTGCGGATCTCCTTTGCGGCATCTGGATAGTCCAGCAGCTTCTCATTGACCAGCAGTTCATTGAGACCGCATGCCGCAAGGATCTCCTTGGCATTCTCTTCCGTACCGGATTCATCCGCACCGATGGAGACGGTCTTACCTTCCAGATCCGCAACCGTCTTGATGCCGCTTACGTCGCTGTCAATGATC
>OMUX01000268.1 GCA_900314345.1 uncultured Erysipelotrichaceae bacterium
ATGTTCTCCTTTACCAGTCTTATTGCCTGAAAGAAGACAAATCCCCCGTTTTTTCCCGAAGAAACTTACAGAAATTCATTCCGGCATAATAAAAAGACTTCCTCCCATTGCTGAGAAGAAGTCCTGGGTTCAGATAATTACTTTACGTAGTCAGCTGCGCTCTGTCCTGCGATGCGGCCGAAGACGATGAAGTCTGCGACTGCGTTTCCGCCGAGACGGTTGCCGCCATGAACACCGCCGGTGACTTCGCCTGCAGCGAACAGACCCGGGATGACGTCTCCGTCAACGCCTGTCAGTACTTCTGCAGAGGAGTTGATGGTCAGACCGCCCATGGTGTGGTGAATGCCCGGCTGTACCAGGATCGCATAGTACGGAGCATTCTCCAGCTTGTTGGCGAAGGATGTACGTCCGAAGTCAGGATCGTTCTTTGCCTCAACATAGCCGTTCCATGTCTCCATGGTCTTTGCGAATGTCTCAGCGTCAACGCCCATGGCATCAGCCAGTTCCTCGTATGTAGCACCTGTGACTGTGTAGCCGTTGTTGATATAGCCCTGGATGACCTTGGAGGCATCAGCCATTGCCTGGTCGATGACGAGCCATGCCTGGCCGTCTGTCTGGTTGTTTTCAGCATCACTTACCTTGTCTCTTGTGCCGACTTCATCATAGAAGCGCATGCCTTCCTTGTTGACAAGGATTGCACCGTCGCCACGCAGACCTTCAGTGATCAGATGTGCATTTCCATCCGGATCAACATGTACGGTCGGATGGAGCTGGATCTGATCCATGTCGACAGTGCCTGCACCGACAGCTTCAGCCATTGTGATGCCCTGGCCCTGGATGCCCGGAGCGTTTGTTGTGATGTAGCCCTTGAGTTCCGGATGGTTCTGGGCAACGACCATGTCGTTGTTTGCACCGAAACCGCCGGCTGCGTCGATGACTGCCTTGGCATTGATGGTAACCTTGTTGCCGTCCTTGCCTTCTGCCTCGATGCCCACAGCCTTGCCGTCAGCGTCTGTCAGGATCTTCGTGGCAGTTGTTTCATAGAGGATCTCAACGCCGTTCTTCTCGCAGTTGTCCTCGAGGATCGGAACAACATATGCACCAACGGAGATGACCTTGCCGTCTGCGTCCACCGGTCTGTGGATACGCTTGACGGAAGCACCGCCGAAGGAAGCGACATTGTGCAGGACTGCACCCTTTGTCTCCAGCCAGTCGATGGCATCTGCGCTGTTTTCAGCCAGTGTCTTGACCAGTTCCATGTTGTTCTTGCCGGAACCGCCGATCATGGTGTCAAGCTCGAAGAGCTCAACGCTGTCGAAGTAGCCTTCCGGATTTGCCTGGTAGTCAGCCCACTGCTTCTCTACTGTGTCAGCGAGAGCCTGGATGTCTGCGTTGTCAGCCCACTTCTCACGTGCTGTCTTGAGCTTTGCCTCAACACCAGCCTCTTCGCCGAATTCATTCTCGTCCTGGTAGACAGTCTTGGCTGCGTTCATACCGCCGGTTGAACGGACGGAGTTGCCGCCGGACATCGGCTGGGATTCAACGATGATGACCTTGGCACCGGCATCGCTTGCCGTAATGGCAGCGGTCATGCCTGCACCGCCGGCACCGATGACAACGATGTCGCAGTCTTCCGTGACATCCTCTGCCGGAGCTTCAGAAGCTGCAGCGGCAGCGGTCTGATAGTCAGCCGGATCCAGTCCTGCAGCAGTCAGAGCTGCAGCAGCTGCGTTCTTGACGGCTTCGGATGTGATGGTTGCACCGGAGATGCCGTCAACGTTGATGCTGTTGGCAGCGACCATCTCACCAGGCATGGCATCGATTGCCTTGGAGCCGATGCCATCTGTCTCACCGGGTCCTTCTGCCTGTACATCGGTAATGACATTGTTTTCCAGAGTCACCGTAACCTTGACCGGATTGCTCTCACCGGCAAGACCAGGTGCTGTTCCTTCAAATGTTCCGGAAACACCGCTGCCGGATTCCGTGGCTGCTGCAGATGATGTGCTCTTGCCTGTAGAACAGCTGCTGCCGGCAAAGGCAGCCACTGCCACAACGAGGCAGGAAGCGATGATCGTCCTCAGCGTCTTTCCTGAATTCTTCTTCTCGCTCATTTTTTCCCCCTTGCGGTTCATACCGCATATCGTGATGCGCACCTATTATGCTTGATCGTGAAGCTTTTTGCAAATCCTGTTATCCTTTTTTCTTCCGTTTGTCATTGCTTGTGATGATGCATGACAAGGAAAGGAATTGTATAAGGCTGGCCAAGGGAATCATTGTCAACTCCCGTCGGCACAAGGATGTCATCCTTTGCCTTCACACAGAAGGCTTCATCCATCTCCATCAGTCCTTCGCGGCCATAGAGCTGCTCTGCATCCCTTCCTGCATAGCGGGAAACCAGTTCCATCGTGGTGGTCCTTGTGCCTTCAGGCATGGACTTGACATCATTGCTGATCTTTTCGATGATCTCCTCGCGTCTTGGAAGCGGCGGATCCACCGGTGCAGTTTCATCCATGACGGCTCCGCACTGGGGACAGATGTCCTTTTCGATGCCTGCCTGATGTCCGCATCTGCTGCAGCGGCAGGATGGAAGATAAAGATAGCCCATGACGGAGGTATCAGATTCCCTGCGGTCATGGATCCAGTATGCATGTTCACTGCTTGTCATATATTTCGTGTGCTCCTCGTATGTATTCTATTCCAACCTGTTTCAGCGTGGTTTCACGGAATCATGCCAGGGGCAGTCTTCTTCCTTCAGGAATGCTTCAAATGCTTCCTTCACATCCTGCGGGGCGTCTTCCCGGATGCCCTGGACTTCTCCTTCCCTGACATAGCTTCCGTAGTACATCAGAAACCAGACTTCCTTCTGCTTTGACGAATATGTACTGAAGTCTTCAGGAACATGCATCTGCACATCCTCAGCGGATGCGGCTTCCTTTCCCGGTTCCGTTTCACTCATGATCAGCTTCTCCTTTCTTTCATCTTACTAGGATTGTTGTCAGGATAATCCCGAAGCTCAATCCTCCTATATGCGCTCTCCATCCTACCCCGGGCAGGAAATTCATGACCAGATTCAGAAGAATCGTCTGGATCATGGAGGAAGAGTGCAGGATATTCTGCAGACCGTAGGCTCTTGCAAAGAAAACAATCCGTGCTCCCATCATGCCGTACAGCGCAGAGGACAGACCGCCGGAGACCGTCGATCTGCTGTCGCCGATGTACTGCAGCAGGTTGCCGGTGACGATGGAGCCGATGGCAAGCAGGGTAAACATGCCATGGCCCAGTCCCCCTTCCAGGGAAGGACCGATCTGAAAGAGCACATACATATTCATGAGCAGGTGCCAGAGGCTGAAGTGCACAAAGCCTGCCGTCAGAAAGCGCCAGTATTCCCGGTTCTGACGGACACGTGGTGCGTACATGGCTCCTGCTTCAATGGCTGCACTCATTGCATCACTGCCCTGCATGCGGTCGTTCTTGTACAGGTAGTCAGCGATGGCTGATACCAGCAGGAATGTTGTTATATAGTGTGAAAACATCGGTTCCTTTCTGAATCAATGCAGAAGATCCTGCATTTCCTGATGGAAGGCATTCTGGAACATCGCCAGATGGATGCCGTCCGCAAAGCGGTGGTTCACGCTCATGGAAAGCGTGATGTATACCCGCTGGTTTTCTTCACGGTATCTGCCCCAGGTGAGCCTTGGAACAGCATCATCCTTGTCTTCGGGTCCTTCGGATTCCACATGGGTGAGATCCAGCCAGGGAAGACAGCTCAGATAGATAAGATCATTGCCTTCCTTGTCCATCTCCATGAAGGTGTTCTGGGCATTGGAATGCATGGAGGCATACTGCAGGAAAGAGGGAAGATCCAGATCCTCATGCACGGTGACGATATGGAACTGCGTGCTGTTTTCATGAAGATCAGTATAGCTTGGATATCTCCTGTCAAGCAGCACCGGTTTTCCATCCTTGATGGCATAGCGGAGGTTTTCCACCTTGTTCACGGCATTGCTCAGCGTCCAGACAAGCACAAGATACAGACTGCACCCATGCCATCTGGCATACTGTCTTGCCTCGGTGATATCGAGAGTGAACGAAGCGGTCCAGAAGGGATCCTTCAGCTGCGAAAAGAAGTCATAGGCTTCCCTTCTCTCCCAGGTCAGTACATCAATCTGTTTCATTGCTGCATCACCTGGCAGGCTCTTCCCCTTCCCGACCTCTTTGCCTTGTAGAGGCCTTCATCCGCTTCCATGATGAAGGATTCCAGCGTATCGGCTTCCCTGGGAATGCGGCAGACGCTTCCCTGGGAGACGGTTGCGTCAATGCCAAGCTTCTCCTTCACTTTCACAGAGAATTCCGCAAGCGTCCTTTCATAGACTGCCTGGGTATCCAGAGGCTCCATACTCATCAAGAGGAACTCATCGCCGCCATAGCGGGCAGGCAGTGTTGTTTCATCTGCGTATTCCTGCAGGATTTCACCGATGGTCTTCAGGCAGAAGTCGCCGTTGAGATGTCCCAGGGAATCATTGATCTGCTTGAAGCAGTCCACATCCAGCATCAGCACGGTCAAAGGGATCTGCTGTTCTCTTGCCTGGGCGAGCATTCTTGCACCTTCATCCCTGAGCATATGCCTGTTTGCCACACCGGTCAGCTCATCCAGCCTTGCGGTCTTTTCCAGCATGGCATTCTCCATGGCCGCCTTGGAAAGCATATGCTTCATATTCATATAGAGAACGGCAAACCTGCCTTCATTCTCCGTGCGTTTCTCGTCGATCTTCCAGTAGCGGTCCACTTCCCTGAAATAGTCATCCATGCGATTGTTATGCCTGTAGTATGCCTGCAGGCATCTGCTTTCCACAAGGCTGTACTGATAGTAGTCCGTTCCTTCCAGATGATCATGCATGCTGTGGAGCACCTTGTGCAGGTTGTCCCAGTCCTCTTCTTCCAGAAGCAGCCTTGCAAAGCTGGCAATGATCGTCATGTTCTCACCGGTATTGAGATCCTTCCGGCAGCAGCTTTCCGCTGCCGCATCCAGCTTCTCCTGTTTATCCTTTCCGTTTCTTGCACAGGATTCCCATGCCCATGGCACAAGATCATACGGTCCCTTCTGGAATCGGGGGAACGATTTCATGATGTCCTTGCTGTATTCCAGCTCATAGGCAGCCTTTTCGTTTCTTCCTTCATGCAGCAAAGATATGACATAGGTGGCAATGAACATCGGAATGGTCTCAGTCTGCATCATGATCTCCGGGTGATCCCGCAGAAGCTCTTCCGCCCGTATCAGACAGTCCATGGCCATTTCATGCTGGAGGCCTGCCTCATACACCTGTGCCAGATGGAAGTTTGTCGTAAACAGGGTTGCCGGCTGGTCTTCCGCCGCCACATTCATGTACTCCCTGGTGTAGGCCTCCATGGCCGCAGCCAGGTTTCCCTGGTTCATGAAGATCACACCCAGCATGGACAATGCCTTGCCGGCTTCCATGGGATGATGGTGTTCATGGTAGAGATCCGCTGCTTCATTGAGCATGCCGATGGCTTGCAGGCTGTCGGCATCCATGAAACAGGCATTGCCCAGACACTGCTTCACATCCGCCAGCACATCCGGATCATGGATTCTTTCCGCCTCCGGCAGAATGGCAAGACAAAGCTGCCTGCTGCGTGCAGGATCGGTGCGGGTGATTTCCGAAACGATATGAAAAGACTGCAGAAAAGAAGGTGAGAATCCTTCTTCCAGCAGTCTTTTGTCATCTTTTTCTGTTGTCACTAAGCGCATCGGCAGTCTCCTTGCTTACGCATGGCGGCATTTCCTTACTTCGTATCGCTGTGTGCGTCCTGATAGCTTGTCAGAATGCTCTTGAGAAGATCCACTTCCTCACGATCAGCAGGCTTTTCCTCCGCCGGCTTCTGTTCTTCTTCCTTCTTTTCTTCCAGAACCGGTTCCTTGTCCTTGGGGGCAGTCTGGTCCATCACTGCCTGGCAGAACGGACAGATGTCCTTCTCCATATTCAGCTGATGCCCGCATGAACTGCAGGTACATTCCCTTGTATAGAAATATCCGCTGATGGAATGCGGATCGGGTTTCCTGGCGTGAATCCAGTATGCATGTACAGTGCTCATATAACTGCTCCTTCCTGCCTCACAAACTGAAGGTTACTACTATCATACACTGAAATGTCAAGACTGCGCCATCAATGGCACAGGTTTTCACTCTCGATGGTCTGGTCATGGACCCAAAGCTGCACATCTGCCGCAAGAAGCTGCCGCTCTGTTTCATCATGTGCTGCATAGAAGATGGTCTTTCCCTTTCCAAGTTCATGGATCAGAGCAATGACTTTCTTCCGGTTCTCATCATCGATGCCTGTGCATGCCTCATCAAACAGCAGCACATCACTTTGTGCAAGCAATGCCCTGAGGATTGCCACCCTTCTCTTCATGCCGCCGGACATCTCCCTGACAGCCATGGCCCCGGTATTCTCCATGCCTAGCTCGGCAAGATATTGATGGATCAAAGGAAGCGATTGTAAAGAATCATCCGGCATCACCATGCGGATATTGCGGGATGCCGAAAGATTCTCACAAAGCCGGTTTTCCTGAAACACCATGGATATTCTCTTTCCCTCAAGGCCTTCCATTGTGCCATTGCTCAGAGGTTCCAAACCTGCCAGAAGACGCAGGAATGTTGTCTTTCCCTCTCCGCTTGCCCCTTTGATGTAATATGTCTCTCCTTCTTCCAGCTCCAGATTGATATCGTGAAGCACGATATGGCTGCCGTATACCTTTTCTGCATGTAACAAGCGGATCATGTTCACTCCTTTCCCTCGATCATGGAGGAAAGTCTTCCGAGAAGCTTTTCCATGAGCTTTTCAAACAGCAGAGACAGAAGGATCACCGCCAGCGTCCAGGCAAACAGATCCGGGGTATCGAGATATATCTTGGATTCATAGAGATGCTCACCGATGGAATGATCCGGCATACCGATGACCTCTGCCGCAATGCCGCTCTTCCAGGCAAGACCGACAGCCAGGGACATCCCTGCCCGCAGATAGGGAAGCACCTGGGAAAAACAGATATCCCGGATCAAGGTTTTCCTTGATAAGCGGAACACCTTTGCCATCTCCATCAACTCCCTGCTGCAGGAGCGGATTCCTTCCAGAAGATTTTCATAGAGGATCGGAAAGGCCATCAGGAAGCTGATCACAACGGAGAGCTTCTCTGAAGGCACATAGATCAGCACCAGGATGATGAAGGAAGCCACCGGCACCGCCTTGATCACTGAGACAAACGGGGACAGAAGGATCCGCACGATGGAAAAGCGCACAGACAGCAGTGAGAGAACAACCGCCATGACAAGCGCCAGCAGGAAGCCGGAAATGATATGCCCCATGCTTGTCAGAACGGACTGCCATAACTCTGCTGTCATGCAGAGTTGCAGGAACCGCTTCAGTGTGGTCCATGGAGACACGATGAGAATGTCCTGGCGGATCAGGGCTGCCATGAGCGCCCATAATCCGGTCCAGAACAGAATGGAAATCAGTCTTTCTCTTTTCTCCTTACTGTGCTCCATAGTAGAAGTCATCTTCCGGAAGAGCACCTCCGACAGACTTCGGATTTGCATTGTACAGGACACTCAGATAGCCGGACAATGCGGTCTTCATGTCTGTGCCGGTGATATCAACGATGTTGCAGTACGGCAATGCCTTCTTTGCGACAGGCTCGGCAATGATGTCATAGCCGCCGATCAGAGCTGCTGCTTCATCGACATTGTCATTGGCGAAGGCAACGGACTCTGCATAATGATTCATGAAGTCCTCTACAGCCTCCGGATGTTCTTCCGCAAATGCCTTTCTGACAATCAGGATGCCTGTGACCAGGGAGCTCTTGTCTTCCTTGTTCTCCTGAACCTTGTCCCATTCCTCTGTCAGGTCCAGGGCAACGCGGATCTTGTCATTCTTGGCCTGGGCTGCAGTAACAAACGGCTGTGGCAATAATGCAATGCCTTCGGGATCATTGGCCAGGGCAGCGACGCATTCTGCATGTTCGCTCTGCCATTCAATCGTCACGTCTGTTTCCGGATCAATGCCGTTTTCCGAAAGGATGTAGTCCAGCGCATATTCCGGAGAAGCACCCTTGCCGGATGCATAGATGGTCCTGCCCTTGAGATCCGCAACAGAGTTCACTGCTTCGCCTGTCTCGCAGATATAGAGAACACCGAGCGTATTGACCGCCAGAGCCTGTACGCTCTTGTCCGTGTTGTTGTAAAGAACCGCACCCAGGTTTGCCGGAACCGCGAAGATGTCCGCTTCTCCCTTGGCTACCTTGGGAGCGATCTTATCGACTGCAGAAAGCAGCTCAAAGCTGTAGTTCTCGCTGGTGATCTCTCCCTTGTCGACCTGATCCATCATGTGAACCATGCCCATGGCTGTAGGTCCTATCATGGCTGTAACACGCACATTCACCGGTGCACTGTCATCCACGATGGCAGCGGTTGTTTCCTGGGCAGCTGCTGTACCTGCGGCAGCCGTTGTCTCTGCAGCATCAGCTGAAGCTGCCGCAGATGCGGCAGAGCTGCTTCCGCAGCCAGCCAGCATCATCAGTGATGCCAGGGCTGTGATGATTCCCTTTTTGAAATTCTTCATGGTCTTTCTTTCCTCCTTGACCTTGTTTTTGTGTCAGCGGCTTCCTGCATCCTTTGGTGCATAGGCTGTCTTGACACTGACGCCTTTGAGTCTTCCAAGCTTTCCGCTCAAGGCTGAGATGGCATCCTCCGGTGCATCAATGGCAACGGAGATCAGATGCAGTCCCTTCTCACGGTAAGGGATGCCCATTCTTCCCAGGATGAAGGAACCGTAGTCATGCAGGATGCTGTTGACCTGCTCAACGGAGTCCTTGTCCGTAAGAATGATGGAAATCACTGCAATTCTTGTCTCTTCCATGAAATCCTCCTGCGGTAGGTTCTGAAAAATAAAAGACGCCCGGTCATCACCGAGACGAAAGCAAACCATGAAACGGAATGCCGTGCTCTTTCCGCAAAGACGCATCTCAGCGGTCAGATGACCTGACCTCATTATAAACGAGCAGGTCTCTGATGCAAATCAGGTGCTCCGGCACCAGATACTGAAAAAGGCCCTGTGAGAGGCCTCATTCGGAAATCGTAGGAATAAAGTCGCGCAGTGCCTTGGATTTTGTCGGATGCTTGAGCTTGGTCAGTGCCTTCTTTTCAATCTGACGGACACGTTCTCTTGTAACGTTGAGCTCTTCGCCGACTTCCTCCAGGGTCATCGGCTCATTGCCATCCAGGCCGAACCGCTTGGTCAGCACAATGGCCTCACGGTCTGTCAGGGTGCCGAGCATCTGATAGATCTGATCATGCAGTGCATTGCTTGTGGTGATCTGGCTTGGTGTCTTGGTGTGGTCATCCCTGACAAGATCGCCGAGGTTGACATCATTTTCATCGCCGACCGGAGTCTCCAGGGAGATGGTATCCACCGCATAGCGTTCGATTTCCGTGACCTTC
>OMUX01000286.1 GCA_900314345.1 uncultured Erysipelotrichaceae bacterium
CTAACTTTGTCTTCATCGCTCATGTTTTCAAGAAACTGTTTTACTTCAGAGAACGGCATTTTAAAAATCTGCATCTCAAAAGTGCGTCTTTTGTACAACGGTGATTTCTTGTCCTTCAGTTCTTTCTTCAGGAATGAAACATCACTGCCCATAAGGATGATGAAGAAATTGCTCGGTGCCGTATCCACAAATTCCTGGAGAACAGACGGGAATGAATCATCCTGGGACACAATATACGGATATTCATCAATAATGAACAGAAAACGTTCGTTTCCTGCTGCTTGTTTGACTGCATCCAACGCTTCCAGCCAGCTGCTGTACACAAAAGAAGACGGCAATCCAGTCAGTTTGTTCAATGTATATGAAAAAGATTTGAGATTGCCATAGGAAGAATCCTGTTTCGCCTGGAATATAATTCCTTTTTTTCCTTCCGCAAAATGACGGATCAGCTCCGTCTTTCCAATTCTTCTTCTGCCATACACAACACCGAATTCTTTTCTGTCGGCTGCGTACCTCCGTTCAAGTTCAGCAAGCTCTGATTTTCTTCCGACAAACATATTTGCTCCTTTTACTAACTTCAAAGTTACTAACTCTTGAGTTAGTAATATGGTAACTTATGGTATTGCGAAATTCAAGGTATTCACGTGCATATGAAAAGCAGGAATCTGTCATGCCAGCATCACTAGCCATGCAGGTTCCTGCTTTCATATGTATATCTCAGGAATATCTTCTCTGCCTGAACGGATTGTGGCTGCTGAACCAGTCTCTGATGTTCTTGATCTTGACTGCACACCAGTCATAGGCTCTGGCAATGGCTGCCACAAGCACCGGAATGATAATGGCACCGGGGATGATGATGAAGAGATCTGCCCAGTATACCTGGATCTGCAGCTGTTCATGCAATAAGAACATGGACACAATGGCGGCACCGGTCATGGAATACAGGATGATCCTGCGCAGTTTGTTGAGCGGATAGTATACCCGATACAGTGCATAGAGATATGCATACAAGGACAAGGTCAGCAGGATCAGGTTGCAGCGGGATTCATTGATGCCGAAGAACCCTTTGATTAACTCCACAAACAAGGTGATTAAGAAGATGGACAGTGCCGGCGGCAGTGCGTTGCGCACAACCTTTTTAAAGAGCTTTCCCCTGATTGGTTCAAAGCTTGATTCCATCTGCAGGAAGAATGTCGGTACTCCGACACCGAATGTCGTGAGAATGGAAAGCTGGATCGGCAAAAACGGGTACGGAATGTGCATGAAGATGACAAACAGCGACAGGAGAATGGAGAAGAACGTCTTCACCAGATACATGGATGATGCCCTGGTGATGTTGTTGATGACCCTTCTTCCTTCATTGACGATATCCGGCATGGAACCGAAGTCGGAATTGAGCAGGACAATATTGCCGCTGTCCTTGGCAGCGGAAGTACCTGCGGCCATGGCAATGCCGACGTCAGCCGCTTTCAATGCCGGAACATCATTGACACCGTCGCCGATCATGGCAACGGTATGTCCCTGCCTCTGCAGTGCTTCCACCATGGCTTTCTTCTGATCCGGCAGAACTCTTCCAAAGACCGTCATCTGATCGACAAAGTCAATCGGGTCGCGGAATCTCTGCTGGCTCATGTCCACATAGCGCTCGGCATGGTCCAGTCCTGCCTGCATCGCCAGTGCACTGACGGTTCTTGGATCATCACCGGAGATCACCTTGACGGCAACGCCCTGCTTATGGAAATACTGCAGGATATTCTGTACATTAGGGCGAAGGACATCGCGGATGGCAATCATGGCCAGCGGCTCCAGATCCGATGGCAGAGAAGTACCCGTATCTTCATGGGCACTGTGTGCCAGCAGAACCACACGGTCTCCCCTGTCAGATGCTGTGCGGATGTTCTTCTCTAAGCCTGTTTTCCTCTCAGGAAACAGGAAGTTTGCAGCGCCGACATAGAATGTTCCCTCTCCCGCAAAGGAAGCTCCGGAGTACTTCCGGTCTGAGGAGAACGGAATGATATTTGTCTCATGGAATTCCTCATTCTTTGGAAAGTATGCAGCCAAGGCATTGGCCGTGGCATTGCCTTCATGGAAGACGCGGGTATAGCTGCCCATGATCTTCTGAATGCGTTCCATGTCATTTCCTTCTGCAGGAATGACTTCCGTGACCTGCATGTCTCCGGATGTCAGGGTGCCTGTCTTGTCCGTGCAGATCACATCCACCCTTGCAAGGGTTTCAATGGAATACATATCCTGGACAAGGACTTCCTGCCGGGAAAGACGCATTGTGGATACTGACAGGGCAATGCTGGTTAATACCACGAGGCCTTCCGGAATCATGCCCACAAGGGCACTGACGGTCTTGAGGTCTGCCTGCTGCCAGGTCATGTCAAGATAGCGGTATTGTGTGTAGAAGAGAATGATGCCTAAGGGAAGGATGATATAGGACAGGATGCGCAGGAGCTTTGTCATCGTCTCGTTGAGTTCGGAATGCACCGGCTTGTACTTTCTTGCATCCTTCATGATCTGCTCGGAAAAATTCTCCTGGCCGACGTGAACGATCTCGGCAACGGCTTCACCGGAGGTGATGACAGAGCCGCCATAGAGCTCATCACCCTTCCGCTTGATCCTGGTATTGGATTCTCCTGTCAGGATGCTTTCATTGACTTCCAGATACCCGTCCAGCACCTGCCCGTCGCTTGGCACCTGCATGCCTGCCTTGAGCTTCACGACATCATTCTGAACCAGTTCCTCATAGCCGATGGAGTTCCAGCTTCCGTCTCTTAAGACATCCACTCTCGATTCCACCATGAGGTTCATCTTCTGCAGGAGGTTTCTTGCCTTGATCTCCTGATAGATGCCAACAACAAGATTGAACAGCCTCGAG
>OMUX01000287.1 GCA_900314345.1 uncultured Erysipelotrichaceae bacterium
GACGGGTTAGGAAAAAGAACCTTTATATAGTTCGTTTTCACAGGCAGAATCCTTGCGGCTTCAACAGTTTGATCTCTTACAATGTAAAGAATCATATACGCTTTGTAATGTATGAAGTAGACACCGCTGAATAATCCACGGTAAAACAAAGGACTTCCGGATCGAGGAAAACTCTGCTTTTTCTTGAAGGCATTCATGATGCCGTCTATGTAGCTGTCTGCTGTATTCATGTCAGCAGAAACTTCATAAATATCATTCCAGATTTTTAAGAGATCGTATTGCGCTGCATCGGAATACACGATCTGATATCTCATTTGTCTCTCCTGGTATTTCTGCGCAGAAAGTCACGGACTTCCTCTTCTGTATACCATCCCTTCTCATCGCCTGAGCGGATACCTGCATTGATCTCGCAGAAAAGCTGTATCATTGCTTCGGATTTCTGAAAGTATTCCTCGTCTTTGATGTCATGAATTGCATATGCACCGCGGCCGTTTTTTGTCAGATATACCGGTTCGGATTCATGGACTTCATCCAGTACTGTGCCATAATTCCTGAGATCGGAAACTGGTTTGATTTTTGACATGTAGTATCCTCCTTTGAAGCAGAATAATTATTTTTTTGATGAACAGCAAGAATAATTCGAATAATTTTACGAAAAACGTTTTCCGCATTTCGACTGAGACATTCGAAATGTGAAAAGAATACAGAGGGCTTTCAAAACATAAATTTCTTCTTGCCGTGCTAAGATTGCAGCTATGAAGAAACGGATTCCTTTGCTTGTCGTGATGCTTGTATGCAGTCTGCTGACAGGCTGTGTGAAGAATGAAGAAGAGGCTGCTGCAGGTGCAGAACCTCTGCGCATTGTCATTGCAAGCGACACCCACTATATCTCACAGCAGCTGACAGATAACGGTCTGTACTTTCAGAGAATGATGGAGAATGCGGACGGCAAGATCACGGAATACTGTGAGCCTTTGATGGAAGGCTTTGTGGAGCAGGTCATTGAAGAAAAACCGGATGCGGTCATTCTTTCCGGCGATCTTTCCTTCAACGGCGCAAAGCTTTCCCATGAAGATCTTGCGGTGAAGCTGTCAAGGATTGAAGATGCCGGTATTCCTGTCTATGTGATTCCCGGCAATCATGACATTGAAAGCGGACTTGCCTATTCCTTCTGTCAAGGTACTTACAGCAAAGCTGAGGAAACAAGCCAGAAGGACTTTGAAGAGATCTACAGTGGCTTCGGATACTGCGAAGCTTTGAACCGGGATGAGGCATCCTTGAGCTATACGGTGGATCTCAATGATCAGGTGCGTCTGCTCATGGTGGACTGCAATACGCCGGAGGAACCAGGGCTGATTAAAACAGAAACACTCGCATGGATTGAAGGACAGCTGAAACAGGCAGAGAAGGATGGAAAATATGTGCTGGCAGTCAGCCATCAGAATCTCCTGCAGCACAGCTCTGTACTGGCCTATGGCTTTGTCATGGGAAACAATAAGAAGCTTCTGAAACTGTATGAGAAGTATCCGGTGATCTGTAATCTTTCCGGACACATGCATATCCAGCATGTACAGAAAGCAGACAGCGGCTTCACGGAGATTGCGACATCATCACTTTCTGTGTCTCCGGATCAGTACGGCATCATGGAGATCAAAGGGAGCACTGCCGCCTACCATACGGAACCGGTGGATATGAAGAAATGGGCTGCAGAACATAATCCGGATCTCGTGGATTTTGCGGGCATGTCTGAACGGTATTTCAAGCGGATCTCTGCGGAGAAATCGCTGCAGGAGCTGGATAGCGCGGACAATGCACAGGAAATGGCAGACTGGGCGGCAGACATCAATGCATGCTATTTCGCTGGAAGAATGGATCAGGCAGAATGGAATGATGCACTGTATCAGGAATGGGAGAAGACGGACTCCTTCTTCGGCATGTATCTGACAAGCCTCAAGAAAGAAGGACCGGTCAATCAGAACACTGCGGTCATCTCCTTTGCAGGAAAATAAGACACATTGCCTGCAATGTTGATTGCAGAATGTTTTACGTGGATTTAACATTGCCTTGGAATCAGTTCTGAGGGGATGTTGTATGGACTTATCATATCTGCTGTGGCTGCAGAATCTGCGGCAGGCAAGTGCAGTGCTGGAAAAGCTCTTTGCAGGGATTTCCGCCTTTGCGGTGAATCCTGCAACGATGTTAATTGTGTTTCTTATCTACTGGTGTCTGGACCGTGTGCAGGGCATTGAGATTCTTTCCTGCTTTACGTTCGGCCAGTATGTAAACAACACGATCAAGCTGACCGCCTGTGTCTACCGGCCATGGATCCGCTCTTCTGCCATTGTGCCAAGTGCCCTGGCAGTGGACGGGGCAACGGGTTACTCCTTTCCAAGCGGCCATACCCAGATGGCGGCGAGCACCTACGGGGTGATCGGAAAACAGGAGAAGAAGCACAAGGCGATCCGCTGGATCTGCTGGATTTTCGCTGCACTGGTCGCCTTCTCAAGGAACTTCCTTGGCGTGCATACACCGCAGGATGTGCTGGCTGCTTTGCTGGAAGCTGTTGTTCTCTGGAATCTTCTGCAGTGGTTTGAACGGAAGTATGTTCAGGACCCTTCCAGAGGAAGGAGATGGATATTGCTTGCGTCTCTTCTGTGTTTTGCGACAGTGCTGTACTATCTGTTCAAGTCCTATCCCATGGACTATGAAAACGGGATGCTTGTCGTGGATCCGGAAGAGATGCAGATTGACGGCTTTGGCTCTGTCGGTATGTTCCTGGGATTCACACTCGGCTGGCGGATGGAGCGGAAGTATGTACGGTTTGAAAACTGCACCGGTGTAATGCAGGCAGTCATCCGCATTCTCTGCGGCATCCTTGCAGTCGGTGCCGTGACACTTGCCGTTCATGAACTGAAGCCGCTGTTTGATCCGAGATGGTACAAGCTGACGGAGCACTTCCTGCAGATCTTTGCCGGGATGTTCTTAACACCATTGTTGTTCCATGCAGTGGAGAACCGTAAAAAGTAATCGGAAAAAGAAAGAACGCAGAGCTGAATCTTCTGCGCTCTTTTCAGAATCCATGCTGTTTGAAATATGCATCCATCAGGGATGGGTATTCCTCCAGGGAGAACCCCTGGATGGAATGTTTCTCTGTGCCAAGCTCGGAGAGTTTTCCATGGATCCAGACAGCCATGCATACAGCAGTCCATACATCGCTTGTCATGGTGAGCAATGCGGCCATGATGCCGGTGAGGACATCACCGCTGCCTGCCTGGGCAAGTGCCTGGTTTCCGGTCTGGTTGATATAGATATCCCCGGACGGGGATGCCACAACGGTGTGGGGATCCTTGAGGACAACAATCACACCGTTTTCCCTTGCAAATTTCTTCAGGACATTGAACCGGTCCGCAAGGATCACTTCTGTTGGAAGGCCGGAGAGATCACTGAACTCACCGATGTGCGGTGTCAGGATGACAGGGGAATGGGCAAAGCGGAGCACCCAGGTGTTGTGCTTCAGAAGCCTTAAGGCTTCCGCATCCAGCACCACAGGACCTGTGGCATTCTGCAATACCAGATCCAGGATGTCTTCCTTCCTGTCCATGTATACACAGCCGGAACCGAAGGCTGTGGCCTTTGCACTGTGAACAAGCGGTTCCAGTACTTCATGCCATGATTCATGGCCGAAGGGATGGAACACCGGGGTAATGAAATGCGATGCCACAATGGGATACACTTCATCCGGCAGGGCACTTTCAATGTAGGAGGCACCCATGGTCTTCGCACCCAGGATGTTCAGACAGGCAGCCCCTGCCATGCCATAGCTTCCTGATATCAGCAATGTCTTTCCATAGGTACCTTTATAGGCATTGTCATTCTTCTTCGGGAAATGCGCGAAGAAGGAATCTTCATCCATCTCCGTATACGTTGTACCCTTATCATGCGGGAGATTCAGGGAGACAAGCTCCACCCGGTCAAACATGTGATGATCCTTGTACATCACATGGAACGGCTTACAGCAGTCAATGGCATAGGTGATGGTGGAATGCAGGGCACCGGTATGTGTTCTTCCTGTATCACATTCACAGCCGCTGTTGACATCCACGGCATACACAGGTTTTCCGGAAGCGGAGACCTTGCGGAAGAGATTCTTCATATCAGAAGACAATGATCCATGATAGCCGAATCCATAGACGGCATCGACCACTGCATCACACTGTGTTAATACAGCATCAATGTCTTCAGCCTTGATGATGCACTTCTTCGGAAGCCTGCGGTGCATGGCTTTCGCAGCAGGTGTGACAGGTTTCCCGTCTGCCAAGCATACATGTACGTGGTACTGTTTTGATAACAAACGGGCAATGACAAAGCCATCTCCGCCGTTGTTTCCCTTGCCGCAGAGGATCAGGATGTCACTGCCTTCTTTGATTTCCTTCTTCAATGCATCTGCGATTGCAGTGCCTGCACGCTCCATCAGTTCATTGACGCTGATGCCTGAAGCCTGTTCGATTTCCTTCATTCCTTCAGAGTCGATGATCATGTCTGCCTGCTTTCTGCATAACAGTTTAACAGTACCTTCGTTAAGCCGCAAGAATATGCCTTTTTCTTTATCATTGTGCTACAATGGCAAAGAAGTGAAGACTTCATAGGAGGATTGCGATTATGCCAGTAAAGAAGAAGGCTGGAACAACGACAACCGTAAAGACGGAAAAGGCTGAAAAAGCTACCGAGAAGAAGCCTGCTGTGAAGAAGGCTGCTGCGAAGAAGCCTGCGGCTGAGAAGAAGGCTGAACCTGAAGTCAAGAAGGCAGAAGCTGTCAAGGCTGAGTCGGAAGTCAAGAAGGCACCTGCCAAGAAGCCTGCCGCAAAGAAGGCTCCTGCTAAGAAGGCCGCTGCACCGGCTGAGAAGAAGCCTGCTGAAAAGAAGGCTGCAGTCAAGAAGCCCGCTGCCAAGAAGGCACCGGCAAAGAAGGCTGCACCGAAGGCTGAAGAGAAGAAGCCTGAGACACCGAAGAAGACTTTCCAGACATACAAGGATGTCATCAACTGGAAGAAGTGGGAAGCACATAACATGAACTGGCTCTACATCGAGGTCAATGCCGGCGATCTGCTGGATGAGCTCGAAAGAGGAGCTGATAACATCGAGACATGCGCAAGTGCTGTTCTGGACTGCATGCTCGAAGGTGATGGCTTCATCAATGATCCGGAGAACAGAATCTCCCGTGATCTGACAGTCCGCTACTACTGCGACAACCTCTCTGAGGACCGCAGGAAGTGGTCTGATGTGAACTGAATTATAAGAACAGGTTCGAAAGGGAAGAAGGAGAGCTTACGGGTTCTCCTTCTTTTCTTTCTGCAGATATGCGGATGCCACGATGAATAAGAGCAGAAAGGCGTAGACCAGCTCACTGATACCGGATACCTTGCCTGCGGCTGCGGCAAGCAGAAGCACGGTAAGAATGCCGCAGATGCATATCGTTCTTAATTCTGGGCTATGGAATGAAATCTGTAACAGAAGAACGGTGCAGATGACAAAGTCCGCATAAGCAAGAAGGACGTGCATGTTGGAAAGAACATCACTGCCGTTTCCTTTGTAGGGGAGGATGAGCACGGCAAGGGAATCCAGGTACAGGATCATGTTCTCCAGATACCATTGCTTCCTTGAGACAAGCGGACAGACATGCCACAGCATCCAGACCAGATACACTGCCACAGGGGCATTACAGAGAAGAAACAGGAGTCTTGTGTCCGGATCGTTGAGGATGACGGTGTAGTTGTACGCCATGCCTGTATACAGCAGAGGAACTGCTGTCAGAAAAGGACATACCGCATAGCCAAGAACTTTGACTGCTTGTCTTGAAAAAGTGCGCATACTAGAATTATAGGCATTCGGGAGGTCTTTCCAATGGGCATCAAGGTCGGCTATCAGGGAAAACACGGTACATTCAGTGAGATTGCAGTCATGCGGTATTTTGAAGGACAGGACATTGAACAGAGGAATTATCCCGGCTTTCCGCAGATCATGGATGACTGTGATGCAGGAGTTCTTGACTATGCCGTGTTGCCTGTGGAGAATACAACGACCGGTGTGATTTCAAGAACCTATGATCTTTTCAAGGATCACCATGTCCATGCCGTAGGGGAGATCATTGTACCGATCCATGAAAACCTCATTGCAAGCCCCGGTACGAAAATCGAAGAGATCACGGAAGTGTACAGCCATCCGGAAGCTTTGTCTCAGTGCCAGAAGTTCTTCCTGGCGCATCCTTCCATGAAGGCCATTGCCTATCAGGATACCGCAGCCGCTGTGAGTTATGTGAAGTCTGACAGCTCCCACACCAAGGCTGCCCTTGGCAGTGAGCTTGCCGGTGCATACTATGGCATGGAAACCCTGGCGGAGTGTGTGCAGGACAGCGATACCAACATGACAAGATTCCTTGTAGTTACTGCAAAGGAAGAAACAGTGCAGGATGCAGACAAGATCAGCACGATGCTGGTATTGAAACATGAACCGGGCAGTCTCTATCATGCACTCGGCATTCTTGCCTATGCCGATATCAACATGCTCAAGCTGGAAAGCAGACCGATTGTCGGGGAACCGTTCCATTACATGTTCTATGTGGACTTCTCCGGAAACCTGGAGGATCCGATCGTCAAGGCTGCCATCAGTAAGCTGAAGGAACACAGCATTGAGATGCGCATCCTTGGAAACTACAAGGCGGCCAGGGTATGAAACAACTTTCAGAAAATAATGCTTGCCTGTGTCACAGGCAGGCAATACAATCTTGGTATGCAGAAGAAACAGTTCTACTTTAGCTACTTTAGATGATGCGGGCAGTCAATGGATATTGCCCGTTTTGTGAATGTCCGGCATTATCTATTGTGCAGAAGAGTTCAGATCAGACCACATGGATAATACCGTGTGGTCTGTTTTTGATTCAGGAGGATCTATGAGGATTGATGTACATACAAATCAGAGGAATTACCCCATCATTCTGGAACACGGGGTGCTGAACAAGGCAAAGGAAGTCATCAGGGAATGCGGACATGTATTCCTGGTCAGTGATGACGGTGTTCCGGAGAAGTGGAGAAACATCCTGAAGAACCAGTACCCGGATGCCGTGATGCATGTGATTCCTCATGGCGAGGCAAGCAAGAATATCAGCACATACCAGGAAGTACTTTCGGACATGCTTGCACAGCATCTTTCCAGGAAGGATACGGTCATTGCCCTGGGCGGCGGTGTTGTGGGAGACCTTGCCGGATTCTGTGCTTCCACCTATATGCGAGGCATCCGCTTCATCAATATTCCCACTACAAGCCTGGCGCAGATTGACTCCTCCATCGGCGGCAAGACAGCCATAGACATGAACGATGTGAAGAACTGTGTCGGTACATTCTGGCAGCCGTCCATGGTACTGATTGATCCGGAGGTATTAAGTACATTGACACCAAGGCTGATGTCAGAAGGACTGGCTGAGGCAGTCAAGGCCGGACTGATCAGGGATGAGAAACTGTTTGAACTGTTTGAACAGGATGATTACATGGATCACATCGATGAGATCCTGTACCGTTCCCTGATTGTCAAGAAGGATGTTGTGGAACATGATGAAAGGGAAAGCGGAGAACGCAAGCTTCTGAATTTCGGGCATACGTTCGGACATGCTTATGAAAGTGATGAAGGACTCGGGACATACCTGCATGGAGAATGTGTGGGCATGGGCATGATGACAATCCTGAAGAATGAAGCAATCAAGGCAAGGCTTGCCAGGGTGCTGGAACGGCTGCACCTGCCCCTGTCCTGTGATGCAGATCCTCATGAAGTGGCACGCCTTGTGCTGAATGACAAGAAGGCAGACCATGGCACGATCACCATCGTACAGGTCGATGAGGTCGGCAAGGGACATCTGGAACAGTGGACGATGAAGGACATTGAGGAGACACTGGGCTTATGAAGAACACGATCGGAAATGAAATCACCATCACTCTCTTCGGGGAATCCCACGGTCCTGCCATCGGCTGTGTCCTGGACGGGCTTCCTTCCGGATTCACAATTGACATGGAACATCTTTCCCGTTCCATGGATCAAAGGAAAGCTGTGGGCAGTATTTCCACCGGCAGACACGAAGCTGATGCCGTGAAGTTCCTCTCCGGTGTGAAGAATGGTGTCACGGAAGGAACACCTGCTGCCATTCTGATTGAAAATACGAATACAAGATCATCTGACTATGATGCACTGGCGGATCTTCCAAGACCCGGCCATGCGGACTACAGTGCACAGATGCGCTACAGCGGCTATCAGGACAAGGCAGGGGGAGGACATTTCAGCGGAAGACTGACCGCACCCCTTGTGGCGGCGGGTGACATCTGCCGGCAGATGCTGGATAGCAAAGGCATCACGATCGGTACGCATATTCAGAACCTGCATGGTATTGAAGATGATGCCTTTGCTGAAACAGGACTGAAGGAACAGCTCGATGCGCTGAACAGCAGACAGTTTGCTGTGCTCAACGAAGAAACCGGGAAACGCATGATTGCCGGGATTGAAGATGCAAGGAACCATGAGGATTCCGTAGGAGGAATCCTGGAGACCGTCATCCTTGGCCTGGAACCTGGCATCGGGGAACCGGAGTTCGATTCCATCGAAAGCAGGATTTCCCAGGCAATGTTCTCCATTCCGGCAGTCAAAGGCATTGCCTTCGGGGAAGGCTATGGCTTTGCAGGAATGTATGGCAGTGAAGCCAATGACAGCTTCCTGATGCAGGATGGAAAGGTTGTGACAAGGACCAACCACAACGGCGGTATCAACGGCGGCATCAGTAACGGCATGCCCATCGTGTTTACCACTGTGATCAAGCCGACACCAAGCATTGCCAGGAAACAGGATACCGTGAACATGAAGACTCTTGAGAACGCAGAGATTGCAATCAAGGGAAGACATGATCCGGCCATCATTCACCGGGCAAGGGCTGTGGTGGACGCGATGAGCGCATTCGTCATAGCGGACATGCTTCAAAGCGCCCATGGAAGGGACTGGTGGAAGAAATGAAGCTGGGACTCATCGGAAATCCTCTGGGACACTCCTGGTCCCCGCAGATCCATTCCTTCTTCCTGAAGGACAGCACGTATGATCTCTGGCCATTAAAGGAAGATGAACTGGATGACTTCTTTGCACGGAAGGATTTCGACGGCATCAATGTCACAATTCCTTATAAGCAGACGGTCATGCAGTATCTGGATGAGATCGATGACACAGCCAGGACCATCGGTGCAGTCAACTGCATCGTCAATGACCATGGAAGACTCATCGGTCATAACACCGACTGGATCGGCTTCATGGACATGGTGAAGGCGGCAGGCATTGAAATCAACGGAAAGAAATGCGCAGTCTTCGGAAGCGGCGGTGCTTCAAAGGCTGCCTGTGCAGCGATCAGGAAAATGAACGGCACACCGGTGGCTGTCAGCAGACATCCAAAGGAAAATCAGATCAGCTATGCTGACCTGAAGGATGAATATGCAGTCCTCATCAATGCCACACCGCTTGGCATGAAGCCAGATGATGATGCCATGCCTGTGGATCCGGCATTGTTTCCAGGGTGTGAGGCAGTGGTCGACATCGTTGCCAATCCGCTGAAGACAAGGTTCTGCTTTGAAGCAGGCTTATCCGGGAAGAAGACGCTGGGCGGCTTTGAGATGCTGGTGCGTCAGGCAGCGGCGGCTGATCTTCTCTTTACAGGAAAGGCTGTCAGTGAAGAACAGATTCGTGCATGCATGAAGATGCTGTATGGCAGGATGAGAAGCCTTGTGCTGATCGGCATGCCGACCAGCGGCAAGTCCACCATCGCAGCCGAAGTATCCCGAAGAAGCGGCAGGAAGCTGATCGAGATGGATGAAGAGATTGAAAAGAAACTCGGCATGTCCATCCGGGAGTGCTTTGACAGGTACGGGGAAGCATATTTCCGCAAGGCGGAGAGTGAAATGGCAGCTTCCCTGAAGGAAGCAGGCGGCTGTGTCATCTCCTGCGGCGGAGGCATCATCAAGAACAAAGAGAACATGCGTATGCTCAGTGAGAACGGACTGGTGGCATGGCTGGACAGAGATCCGGCATTGCTGTTTGGCACAGGCTCCAGGCCGCTGTCACAGAACAAGGATGACATTGCAAGACTGTATGAAGAACGGAAGCCTTTGTACGAAATGTACGCAGATGTCAGGATCGAAAACAACGGGAATCCTGAAGATACAGTAGAAGAAGTCATGAAGCTT
>OMUX01000288.1 GCA_900314345.1 uncultured Erysipelotrichaceae bacterium
AACGGTATGGAAGGGACTGGCATTCGAAAATCTGTGCTTCAATAATGTGAAGCAGATTAAAGCTGCTCTGGGCATCAGCGGTGTCAGTACGGAAGAGTCGCTGTGGTCCAAAAAAGGCAATAATGATGAAGAAGGAGCACAGATCGATCTCATTATAGAAAGAAGAGATAATGTGGTGAATATGTGTGAGGCGAAGTTTTACAGTGAAGAATACGTCGCAGATAAGGAATGTCATTTTGCACTTGAGAGAAGATCCCGCCTGCTGAGGCAGATCATTCCGAAGAAGGCTTCGATCCATAACACTCTGATCACAACGTTCGGACTGAAGAAGTCAGAGTACTTCGGTGATTTCACAGATACAATCACGCTGGATGACCTGTTCCGTTCTGTATAACTGTTGAAAAATCGTTTCACAACATTTTCTGAAAGAATGCTCTATACTGTTCTGTATTCAAGGAAAGGGGAGATTTCTGATGAGTGACAAGAAGCATCTAGATACAAGAAGACTGGCCATGATGGCATTGTTTGCTGCACTGACCTATGTCGTCTTCACATACCTTTCCATCCCGGTACCGACACCCGATGGCAAGGTCAGCATTACCCTGGGCAACACGTTTGTGGTTCTCGGAGCCCTGTTGATGGGACCGAGCTGCGGCGCCGCTGCAGGAGCCATCGGCCTGACGCTGGCAGACCTGTTCGATCCTGTCTATATTGTCGAAGCACCTGTGACATTCCTGGTGAAGTTCCTGCTTGGCTGGATTGCCGGTTCCATTGCCTGGAACATCGGTCACATTGACAAGGAAGAGGATGCCGCAAAGATCCGCAGATATGCCATCATCGCAACAGTCATTGCACTGGTGTTCAACACCGTGGCAGATCCTGGGTTAAGATATATTTATAAGAGAGTCATTCTTGGAAGAACCGCTGCCGAAGTCAGCTTTGCCATCAATGTTGCAGTCACGGCACTGAACGCTGCAGTATCAGCGGTTGTTACGGTGGTGCTGTATCTTGCATTGCGTACAGCTTTGAAAAAGGCAGGGCTTCTTGCAAGGCTGTCTTAAGGAAAGGATTCCATGGCGGAAGAACAGGTACAGAAACTCGAGCTTTCCATGGGAAGCTTCTGTGAAAACTGCAGTGAAAGGGAACTGAATGATCTTGGCTCCTGCATTCATGAAAAGGCATGCACCAGAATGTGCGAGCAGATGATCAGCGGTCTTCTGGATCTGTTCCAGCAGCTGTATGACACAGCCAATGCGCCTGATCCATCTCAGATGAGCTGACACAGACAAGACAGAAAGAAAGGGTTAGCGGAGTTGATCTGCTCACCCTTTGATCATATCTGAATACTTATCTGTCATCCTTGCCCAGCTGGGAATCCTTGCCGTTTCGCTTGACCTGATAGAGATAGATGTCCGCATCCCGGATCATTGCCGTCAGATCGGAATCATACTTGTTGAAGCGGTAGATGTAGCCGCACGAACAGCCTGGTCTGTCATTCCTTCCGGCAGTGCGCACACCATGGAAGTCTTCATTGAGCTTCATGAGACCTTCCACACCGGCCGTCTTGTCTGCATCATCAATGATCAGGAACTCATCGCCGCCATAGCGGTAGATATCCGCACCGGGGAAGTTCTGCTTCAGAAGACTTGCAAACCGGATCAGGAGGCGATCACCGTTTTCATGGCCGGAGGTATCGTTGTAGATCTTGAAGTTGTCGATATCCATCATGACCACAAACAGGCTTCGGTTGTCATACTGGTTTATCTTGAGCTTTAAGGCGTAGCGGTTATGAAGACCGGTCAGCTCATCTGTCATCGCTGATGACAGGATCTTTTCATATTCCTTGGTGATCGCTTCCGGAGAGGTGACTCTTTCCTTTGCTCTGCCATAGCGGATGGTTGTGACGATCTCCAGGACAGCCCACATGGAGAGAAGGTCGGAAACATCAACCGGCCTTCCAGCGGATTTCATGGCATGGATCATGGCAATGACACAGATCAAGGAAGAAGGAATCTGCACTATAGGCTGGATGAGGAACAGACAGTATGCCCAGGTGCTGACAAAGAAGAATGGGAACAGGGCATGCGGTTCTTCATAGTAGATCACACTTGCCTTGACTGCATATGCCATCCAGCTGACCATGAAGAACACCAGGAACGTCTCCATGCTCGGGGAAAGTTCTTCTCCGCGCAGATTCATGATGGTCAGCACCAGCATGATGCATGCATTGAAAAGGGTCAGCAGCTTGATCAGTCCGAAGTGGAAGTCATTGCCGAAAAGGCTATGGCAATACACATCAACCAGTAT